>NZ_CAWUDI010000003.1:0-250526 GCF_963920925.1 Calothrix sp. CCY 0018
TTAGTTGTTAGTTGTTAGTTGTTAGTTGTTAGTTGTTAGTTGTTAGTTGTTAGTTAAAACTCCTAACTGCTAATTCATAACTCATAACTCCTAACTGTTTTCGTCCGAGCTACTATCTGATGTTGGTTGTTCTTCTGGAGTGCTGGGGTTCGATAAATCTAATTGCGTAATCCGCTCAAGATGCTGACGACGATGTTCCATGTTGGCTTGGATAATTCCAGTGCTAACCATTTCCGGCAAAAATTCAGTCATTTCTTCCGCTAAGTGCTGCCTGACTGTCATTATCCGTAAAGCTAATTCGGGCTTTTCTAGGAATAATTGCTCAATATACGCTTCCCCATTCTGGATTCTTTCTTTTGTGGAAAAGCGATGCAGCCAAGCCGCAACATAAGGATTCGTTTCATTAATTTGAGCCGACACCGTTCTAACTGCCTGATATGTCAAGTAGCTTTGCAGCATCTTGGCTGTGTCTTTAGCAATTTGTTTTATATCCATACTTGAACCCAGCCCATAATAGTTATGAGTTATAAGTTTTGAGTTTTAAATTAAAGAGATTTTAAACTTAAAACCCAAAACAAAACACTCACAACTAATACATTTAGACGGTATCCATTGCCTCGAACTCGAACTTGATTTCTTTCCAAAGTTCGCAAGCTGCTGCTAGTTCGGGGGACCACTTACAAGCTTCGCGAATAATATCGTTACCTTCGCGAGCCAAGCTACGTCCTTCGTTACGTGCTTGAACGCAAGCTTCTAATGCAACGCGGTTTGCAGTCGCACCAGGAGCGTTACCCCAAGGGTGTCCTAATGTACCACCACCAAACTGTAGTACCGAGTCATCGCCGAAGATTTCTAATAGTGCGGGCATATGCCATACGTGAATACCACCAGAAGCAACAGCCATTACTCCGGGCATGGAAGCCCAATCTTGAGTAAAGTAAATACCGCGAGACTTATCTTGCTCAACGTAGTTTTCACGTAATAGGTCAACAAAACCCATTGTGATACCGCGTTCACCTTCAAGTTTACCAACCACAGTACCAGTGTGAATGTGGTCGCCACCAGACATTCTCAAGCACTTAGCCAATACGCGGAAGTGAATACCGTGGTTCTTTTGACGGTCGATTACTGCGTGCATTGCTCTGTGAATGTGCAGTAACAAACCGTTGTCGCGACACCAGTGAGCCAAGGTAGTGTTAGCGGTGAAACCTGCGGTGAGGTAGTCATGCATTACGATGGGCATCTTTAACTCTTTCGCATACTCAGCCCGCTTGAGCATTTCTTCGCAAGTAGGAGCGGTTACGTTAAGGTAGTGACCTTTAATTTCGCCGGTTTCTGCTTGTGCTTTATAGATAGCATCAGCAACGAAGGTAAAGCGATCGCGCCATCTTTGGAAAGGTGCGGAGTTAATGTTTTCGTCGTCTTTGGTGAAGTCCAAACCACCGCGCAAACATTCGTATACAGCGCGTCCGTAGTTCTTAGCGGATAAACCTAACTTAGGCTTAATGGTACAACCCAACAAAGGACGACCATACTTGTTCAACTTATCGCGCTCTACCTGGATACCGTGAGGAGGCCCTTGGAATGTCTTAAGGTAAGCTACAGGAATACGTAAATCTTCCAAACGTAGCGCACGCAAAGCTTTGAAACCAAAAACGTTACCTACAATCGAGGTCAAAACGTTGGTAACAGAACCTTCTTCAAACAAATCCAGAGGATAAGCTACATAACAGATGTACTGATTATCTTCACCGCGAACTGGCTCGATATCGTAACAACGACCTTTGTAGCGGTCTAGGTCGGTGAGCAAGTCAGTCCATACTGTTGTCCAAGTACCTGTAGAAGATTCAGCAGCTACAGCAGCACCAGCTTCTTCTGGGGGAACTCCGGGTTGAGGAGTCATCCGGAAAGCCGCCAAAAGGTCTGTATCTTTTGGAGTGTAGTCGGGGGTGTAATAAGTTAATCTATAATCTTTTACCCCAGCTTCATACCCTGATTTAGACTGAGTTCTCGTTTGAGAGTAAGACATATTTATCCAATCCTAAAAGTCTATCTTTTTGCTTACAAATTGCACTACAGCAGAAATTTAAATCAAATAAATCCCTTCCTTTTTACAGGAAAGATAATTGATTTCTTTTGTTAGAGCTTGCGTATAAAAAGCGGGATTTTTGTTTACCAAAACAAAGAAAACCTTGTCGAGTCCCGATTTTTCGAGCTTCCCTTAATTCTTTGTCCCCTTTTCCAACTCCAAGCGAATCAAAAAAACTTTCTTTATCTGTTTTTCCTACTCCTCTAAACTTTCACCCGCTTACCAATTACGATATGGGCGAAAGCCAAAACTGCGTACTACGCAATCTGTAGCCTGTCTCACAATATATCAAGAATTTGAATCGTT
This sequence comes from Calothrix sp. CCY 0018, assembly GCF_963920925.1. Classification (NCBI taxonomy): domain Bacteria; kingdom Bacillati; phylum Cyanobacteriota; class Cyanophyceae; order Nostocales; family Calotrichaceae; genus Calothrix; species Calothrix sp. CCY 0018. The sequence continues at coordinate 2,396 of NZ_CAWUDI010000003.1, forward strand.
ATTATTTGAATCTTTTTAACTTTTATATTTGAATTTCTTATCACTCAATCTTTTTAACATTATATTAAGAAGTCTTTACAGAATGGTCGTTATAATAAATAGATTTTTTGGCGATTGGGCATGGGAAAAGATGGGGAAGAGGGGGAGATTGAAAGTAGCGAGTAACTGATTACTGCTCACTGTTAACTGTTAACTGCCAAAAGGGAACACTGTAATTAGTTGTTTTCGTAGAATTTATCATTGTGGTGTTTATTCGTTCTCGCAGTAGTTTAATAATTTGTTCAATACTAGGTTTAGTGGCTGTTTCGGGTTTTGGCGATCGCGTTTTGGCTCAAAAACTTCTTAACGTCGATCCAGAGGAAGTAACCCCGGCTTATCCTGCTTCACCACCACCACCGCGACGCGAGCCTTTACCAAACCAAAGACGACAAATAGAAAATATTGAAGAAACCGATTTTCGCGTCAAAGCTTTACAGCCAGATTACACGGGGAATCTTTGGGTAGGTTACGGACGTGGTTTGACGCGGATTAATCCCAATACGGGGGAAATTTTAGCTCGTGTTAGTTTACCAAATCGTGCTATTGATGCAATGGTGCAAGATAAAGTTGGGCGCTTGTGGGTTGGCAGCTATGAGGGATTGAAGCGAGTAGATCCCCGCAGTAATGAAATTACAGCCCAGAATTTATTTTTACCTTCCAAAAGAGTATTATCTTTACAAGTTGATCGACGCGGTTATGTTTGGGCGGGTACGGATAACGGTTTGGCTTTGATTAGTCCCGATGAAGGATTAATTATGACTACCTTGAAAAAGCTTCCCGGTGTCAGTGCAAATGCCATGACTTTAGACGCTCAAGGGCATCTTTGGGTTGGTACTTTAGATGGCTTAGTGCGAGTCAACACCGCTAAAGCTACTGTGATGCAGCATATTCAAGAGTTGCCAGGTACAACCGTTCAAACATTAGCTATTGACTCTTTAGGATTAATTTGGGCAGGAACACCGAATAACTTACTAGTTATCAACCCAAAGACTGGTGCAATATTACGTTCTGTAACGCGCTTACGTGGAAAGAATGTTACATCTATAAGTTTTGCTAATGATAAGAGCGTTTGGGTTGGTACCGATAACGGGCTGATGCGATTAAATCCCTATACCGGAGCCGTATTAGATCAAGTAGCCGGACTTCCTTCCAGTAGAATTATTTCCATAGCTCCCGACGTTGGCAATAAACTATGGATTGGTACCAGCGAAGGTTTAGCTTGGTTAATGCCCAAAATGGAAAGAGCCAAGCCGCATTTGGCTTTTACTCGCGCAGTGCAATAATTGATGGGGAGATGGGGGGACAAGGGGACAAGGAGAGAAATAACCAACTCCTAACTCCTAACTCCTAACTCCTAACTCCTAACTAATTGAAATGTCTATTACTATCCAAAAGTTAATTCAATACAAACAACAACAGCGTCCGATTGTGGTGTTGACTGCTTGGGATTATTTAATTGCTCAATTATTGGATGATAGTGGAGTAGATTTAATTTTGGTTGGCGATTCGATGGCTGTGGCTTTGGGTTATCAAAATACTCTACCGATTTCTTTGTCAGAAATGATATACCATGCTAAAGCTGTCAGACGCGGAGTTAAACAAGCTTTGATGGTAGTCGATCTACCATTTATGACTTATCAAGAAAGTGTTGCACAAGCCATGCATTCGGCGGGTAGGGTATTAAAAGAAACGGGAGCTACGGCTGTAAAGTTGGAAGGCGGATATCCAGAAATGGTAGATACCGTTGCTCGTTTGGTACGTGCGGGAATTCCGGTAATGGGGCACGTTGGTTTAACTCCACAGTCAGTAAATCAAATTGGTTTGCGGCAACAAGGTAAAACCCAAGAAGCACGCAACGAAATTTTGCAAGAGGCGATCGCCTTGGAACAAGCGGGTGTATTTTCGATAGTTTTAGAGCATATTCCCGCAGATTTAGCATTAGAAATTACTCAAAAAATTAACATTCCGACTATTGGTATTGGCGCGGGTTCTGATTGCGACGGACAGGTTTTAGTTACTTCCGATTTGCTGGGACTTTCGGAAAAACAGCCGCCATTCGCCAAAGTTTATACAAATTTACGCCAGACAATTACTCAAGCGGTAGGGGAGTTTAGTCAGGAAGTTAGGGAAGGGAAGTTTTGAACAGTGAACAGTGAACAGTTAGGAGTGAGGAGTGAGGAGTTAGGAGTTGATAATATAGTAATTCTGAGCTATTTGAAAAAAATTAAACTTATTCATAGTGCGAGCATCTTGCTCGCTTATAAGTAAGTTCCCATAAAAAAATACAGCTATGTAAGAAAACGTAAATAAATTTCAAAACCTGATTAATTATTACTTATTACTTATTTTTACTGCCTACTCTCCACTGCCCACTCCCTTATTATGATAATTTTCCAATTTTTCCAAATTAATTTTTACAAGTATCTAAGTTTAAATTTATACGATAAATTATTATTTTTAATTTAATGCAGCACTGCAACTTAATTAATGCAGTAAATACTGTTACATCAAGCAACTTTTGCACTATTTTTCGCTTTCTGAATTTTTTATTTTTTTATAATAAGTAGATGAATTGTAAACGCTATTCATGTTATTTGTGGATTATATATTCCCTTTTCCAACGGCATACTTGGCTGATGATGAAAAACGCCACATGGAGCCGGTGGAAGTCTCTGCTAAGCGTCATAGTATAGTTTGGCGTGTCCAGAACATGGGATGATATTAAAAATAGTAATTTGTATACGAATCGCCATATTGTTGGCATTCAAGACCTACAGTTCCCCCCTACAAAAATAAGTAAGCTTTAAGATATTTCTGTTATGTCTAAGGTTCTAGTTTCCGATTCAGTTGACCAAGCAGGGATTGACATCCTTTCCCAAGTTGCTAGTGTCGATGTCAAATTAAATTTAAAACCGGAAGAATTACAGCAAATCATTGGTGAATATGATGCGTTGATGATTCGTTCGGGTACTCGCGTTACTCAAGAAGTTATCGAAGCAGCTACAAATCTTAAAATTATCGGTCGTGCTGGTGTTGGTGTTGATAATGTAGACGTACCCGCAGCTACTCGCCGAGGAATTGTAGTAGTAAATTCCCCTGAAGGTAATACCATTGCCGCAGCCGAACACGCTTTAGCAATGATGATGGCGATGTCTCGCAATATCGCTGATGCAAATGCTTCGGTGAAAAAAGGCGAGTGGAACCGCAAAACTTTTGTCGGTGCTGAGGTTTATAAAAAAACTTTAGGAATTGTCGGTTTAGGTAAAATTGGTTCTCACGTTGCTAGCGTTGCCAGAGCAATGGGAATGAAATTACTGGCTTTCGATCCTTTTATTTCCAATGAAAGAGCCGAACAAATGGGCGTTCAGTTGGTAGATATGGATTTATTGGTTAAGCAAGCCGATTACATTACCCTGCATATTCCTAAAACTCCAGAAACTACTCATTTAATCAACGCCGAAATGTTGGCGAAGATGAAGCCTAACGCTCGCATTATCAACTGCGCTCGCGGTGGAATCATCGATGAGGATGCTTTGGCAGCAGCCCTCAAGGAAGGTAAAATCAAAGGCGCGGCATTGGATGTTTACGAATCCGAACCTTTGGGTGAATCTCCTTTAAAAGCTTTAGGAAAAGAAGTTGTTCTAACACCGCATTTGGGAGCATCGACTGCTGAAGCACAGATAAACGTAGCCATTGACGTAGCCGAACAAATCCGCGATGTACTATTAGGATTGCCAGCACGCTCTGCGGTAAACATTCCCGGACTCAATCCTAATGTCTTGGAAGAACTTAAGCCTTATATGGAGCTAGCAGAAACATTAGGTAACTTAGTCGGACAGCTTGCTGGTGGTAGAGTAGAAGTACTTAACGTCAGCCTGCAAGGAGAACTCGCAACTAACAAAAGTCAGCCTTTAGTTATCGCTTCTATCAAAGGATTGCTTTACCAAGCTTTGCGCGAAAGAGTAAATTACGTTAATGCCAACATTGAAGCCAAAGAAAGAGGAATCCGCGTCATTGAAACACGGGATGATTCAGTTAAAGATTACGCCGGTTCGCTGCATTTAGAAGCTACAGGTAACTTAGGAACTCATTCTGTAACGGGTGCTTTGTTGGGTGGTGGAGAAATTAGGATTACCAGCCTTGATAATTTTCCCATCAACGTACCACCAAATCGTTATATGCTATTTACCGTACACCGCGATATGCCCGGAATTATCGGTAAAATCGGTTCTTTACTCGGTAGCTTTAACGTTAATATTGCCAGTATGCAGGTAGGACGTAAAATTGTTCGCGGTGATGCAGTAATGGTGATAAGTATAGATGACCCATTACCGGACGGAATCTTGAAAGAAATTACCAAAGTACCCGGCATTCGAGATGCATATACGGTAACGCTTTAATCAATTTTGGATTTTGGATTTTGGATTTTGGATTATTGCTATTAGTAAGTTTTTTATTGCCATATCAATAGTTATTAATGGCAGTTAATAATTAGTTACCAGCTTTTTCCCACAATCTAAAATCTAAAATCTGTCTTGGAAACTTTCATGGGAAGAACATCTCCCCCATGAAGTTTCCGCAAAATCTAAAATCTAAAATGTGATGGCAAAAACTTGGTGGGAATTACAAATTCTATGCTCTCCAGAGATTGAAGATTCTGTCTTTTGGCGACTTGAGCAATTTGGCTGTCGGGGAACTGCCAGTCAGAAAAAAGGTAACGTTATTTCAGTACAGGCTTATTTACCGCAATCTCAAGCTCATCTATTGGACTTAGCTGCTTTATCACTGTGGCTGCGTCAAGATTCTCTTTGCTTTGAAACTTCCTTACCTTCCTTGCAGTGGAGGTTAATTGATGAAGAAGATTGGTCGAGTAGCTGGAAACAACATTGGGAACCTCAAGAAATTGGCGATCGCTTTTTAATTAATCCTTCTTGGATACCGGCTCCGGAGAGTACGGAACGCATAATTTTAAAGCTCGATCCCGGTGTCGCTTTTGGTACTGGCGCTCATGCGACAACTCAGCTTTGTTTGGAATCATTGGAAATGCGCTTCAGCGATATTCCAGAATCTTTTGTTGGTTCTCACGAGAAGAAACATGATGTGGTAATTGCCGACATTGGCTGTGGTTCGGGTATCCTTTCTATCGGAGCATTACTATTAGGAGCCAAAAAAGCCTACGCAGTAGATACCGATTCATTAGCAGTAGGTGCAACTACAGAAAACCGCGAAATCAACGGAATTGCTACCGAATGTTTGACAGTAGCGCAGGGTAGCGTAGAAACAATGCAGCAATTGGTTACGGAACCAGTAGATGGTATTGTCTGCAATATTTTAGCTGACATCATAATAGAAATACTTCCTGGTATGAGCGCCATTGTTAAGCCTACGACGTGGGGTATTTTCAGCGGTATTTTATTGGAACAATCCAACGCTGTCACTGAGGTTTTAGAGAAAAACGGCTGGGTAGTTGCGACTTTGTGGAAGCGGAAAGAATGGTGTTGTTTGAATGTGAGAAGACAGTGAGCAGTTAGCAGTTATCAATAAATCTATAAATGCTTCATTCTTGTAGGGTGTGTTACTAGGCTGTTGACTTTGATAAAATTTCCGCGTGCTTCGTTCATACAAGTTTTATGCCGGTAGCAACCATAATCTTTCTCCCTCACCCCGCCCTGAAGGGCACCCCTCTCCCAAACTTGGGAGAGGGGAAAGGGGAGAGGGCAATATCTTGAACACCAACACGTTTTTTGCATGAATTTTTATGCTTAAAAAATGTACAGAGTCAACAGCCTAGTGTGTTACGGCTCGACAAAATATCTTTTAAACTACCAATTATCATAATGCCGTAACGCACCATCAATCACCAATTACCAATCAAAGCTTATACAACTCAACCATTTATGGCCGATCGCGCTTTTGCCCCGCAGAAAGATTATCTGCTGAAGGATTGGCGCTTCTTTTATAAATAACTATCTTATTTTTCAAGCCAAGATGACGCAAATAACCTGCTGCTTCTTCACCTCGTTGTCTACCGATTTGCTTACTAAACTCTGACTCGCCAAAGTTAGATTAAATTATAAATTAGGGGCACTGTGCGCGGTTACGGTAGGGAACAGGGAACAGTTATTTAACTCAGCAGTGGTTAGAGTAAAAAACAAAACCCGGCTTTGTTAAAAACCGAGTTTATCGCATCCCATCTGTTCCCCCTTCGGGTATCTCCTCCGGAGACGCTGAGCTAAAGCCACTTTTCTCTTACTGCGGGAGACGACCCACGAGAAGTGGTCTTACCGTTCCCCGTTGCCTTACATAAACTGTTGTAAGTGCTGAACTAACTGCGGCGCTTGCATTACACCTTCAATTTTGTCTACTGGCTTACCTTCTTTAAACAATACCAACGTAGGTAGAGCATAAATTTCATATTGAGAAGCTAATGCAGGATATTTCTCGGTATCAATTTTAACAACTCGTATTTTTCCCTGGAGTTGAGAATTAACTTGGTCTAAAATTGGTGCCATCATTTGGCAAGGTCCGCACCAGTCAGCGTAAAAATCGACCAGAACTGGTACATCAGCACCAGATAACATTTCCTCAAAGCTGTTGAATTCTTTTTTAGTAGACATATAAAGAAGCCCGTTTTTCTAATGACAGCAGTTTTATGGTAGTGCCTAAAACAAAATTGGCGTAAATCCGATGTACGAATCAGCCTATTATATTTAGCGGGTTGAAATGATGAAATTATATTGAGGAAAACTAATGGAACTGTTGCCAGAAAATTTGCAGAGTTTGCGCGAACAGGTTGCCGTTATAACTGGTGCTTCGCGGGGAATTGGCAAGGCGATCGCACAAGAATTAGCTTCATTAGGGGCAAGCGTAGTTGTTAATTATGCAAATTCCAGTCAAGCTGCCGAAGAATTAGTCTCTGAGATTACCGCAGCCGGAGGAAATGCAGTTGCTCTGCAAGCAGATGTTTCAAAAGAGGAAGAAGTTGATAATCTGCTTAAAACAGTTTTAGAAAAATTTAATAAGATTGATATTTTAGTTAACAATGCCGGAATTACTCGCGATACTTTGCTTTTGCGGATGAAGCCAGAAGATTGGCAAGCTGTAATAAATCTTAATTTAACAGGAGTCTATTTGTGTACTCGTGCTGTTAGTAAAGGAATGTTGAAACAGCGTTCTGGAAGGATTATTAATATTGCTTCAGTAGCCGGACAAATGGGCAATCCTGGGCAAGCAAACTACAGTGCAGCCAAAGCGGGAGTAATTGGTTTAACTAAAACTCTAGCTAAAGAATTCGCTTCTCGCGGCATTACCGTTAATGCAGTTTCTCCAGGCTTTATCGAAACCGACATGACAAGCGAGCTTAAATCGGAAGAAATTCTCAAAGCGATTCCTTTAGGGCGTTATGGCAAGCCAGAAGAAATAGCAGGAATGGTACGTTTCCTCGCCGCAGACACCGCAGCAGCCTATATTACCGGGCAAGTCTTCAACGTCGATGGCGGAATGGTAATGGCGTGAATCAGTGAGCAGTGAACAGTGAGCAGTAACCAGTGAGAAGTGAGCAGTTAATCATAAATCCGGCGCTTTATTACCGCGCCTATACAGGCAAAACCTACCTCCGCAGGTTAAAAAATTAGTCCACGCAGGTGGACTTTGTTTGTGTAGAAGCGGTTTCAACCGCCTGCTGAGAACTGGTAACTGGTAACTGCTAACTGTTAACTGATTTCCGGCTGAAATACATTGCCAAAATTGCAAATAAACATAATCCAGTTAAATATTTAATTGGGTTGGGAATCGTTGGGTTGGAAGAGAAAAAACCTTCTATAATACCGGCAATAATTAACATCGGTACGATACCAAATACCAATTGTATCGCTTGAGAACCATGAAGCTTTATCGCATCGAAACGGCGATATTTGACGGGAAAAAATATTGCTTTACTAATTAATAATCCCGCACCTCCAGCAAGAAGGATAGCGGGTAATTCTAAGGAACCATGTGGAAACACAAACGCCCAAAAAGGATAAGCTAAATTATTTTGACCGACTAAAGTTGCAACAGCACCAATTAATAAGCCATTAAATACCATTATATAAATGGTGAATGCTCCGGCAGTAATTCCACCTGCAACGGCACCCAAAGATACTTTCAAATTGTTAATTGTAATCCCAGGGCATACCAGAGGTTCAACACCTACAATCGAACCCGTCCACAATTCACCATCTTCACGAACTTTAGAAATAATTCTTGATGGTACTACTCGCGACATAAAACTTGGCTCTTGCCAAATACACAACCAAGCGATTAATACCCCTGTCAAAAATAAAGCAGTAGCCAAAGCAATATAAGGAAAAGTCTGCTGTACTATTGCAGGTAAACCCCAACGATAGAATTTTACGACTCCCAAATATTCTTGCCGTCGCGAACCTTTATCAATTTGCTTATAGGCACGAGTTTTTAAAGTATATAAATTTTGTACCAGAGGGTTGCTTAAATTTTGAGTACGAGCGCGTGCTAAATCTGTAACTACAGAACGATACAAACTTGCTAATTCCCCAACTTCGTTTGCTTGGAGAGACTTCAAACCTTTTTTTTCTATTCTTCTCAACAAGAAATCCAAACGTTGCCAATTTAGTTCTCGTCTTGCAATCCAACGTTGAATATTCATAGCTCATACTCGGTGACTCATTAAGAGCGAAGTGCTATCCATTAAATGCATTAATTTCTAGATTATCTTTTAGCAAACAAATCAATCAAGTAGGGAGTAGGGAGTAGGGAGTAGGGAGTAGGGAGTGGGGAGTTAGGAGTTAGGAGTTAGGAGTTAGGAATTAGGAGTTGGGGGTTGGGGGTTGGGGATTATTAAGGTTGAAGGTTAAAGGTTAAACTTCTCCTTGTCTCCTTGTCTCCCCATCCCCCAATCTCCCCATCCCCCCATCTCCCTACTCCTTAGTTACTAAAAACCAAAACCGGGGAGTCTGATTCTCGGTAAAAACGAGTCATGTCGTCGAATTTACGGAGTTCGGCGCGATGCACTGTTAGAGTAGGTAAATCTTCAGTCCATTTTTGATTTAGAGAAGAAAGCGTGGTGGCGAAATTGTCGCGGTTTAAATCGGGCGGAATCTCGCTGAAATAACCTAACGTTATGTGTGCCGTGAAATTGTACTGCTGCTCAATTCCCAATGCCATTAGCTTTGGATTTTGATAAATTGCCCGACGGAAGTTAACAATTTGCTCGTAGCTATCTTTATTCTCAGGTACCAAACAAACCGCTACAGCCCTTGGCATAAGCATTAATCCCAGCATTTGCCATCTTGGAGGATTGTCGGCAATCGCAGATTTTTGATACTGTTGAAAAATATCGCTAAAGCATAATTGTAATTGTGCTTCAAAATCTGGATTAGTTTCGGCTGCGTCGCGATAGGCATTCTCCCAAATTAAATCCGCTAAAGTCAAATGAAAGCTATCGCGAGGTACCGGAATAATAAAATCCGAACCCATCGGTAAGTGTAAAATTTCCTGTTGATAATCCTGCAATTTTGAGTAAAAAGCCGAATTTTTGGAATCTTCTTCCCCAGGAGGCGGGGTAATTAACGTATATCCAGGGAAAGATACAGCCTTTCTTTCTTTTCCTGGATTTAATACAAATTTAGAAGATTCCTTCAGATGCTGAACCCCAGAGGTGTAAGCTTCCGGTAGCGTCATACGCGCCACTCGGTTCATATAAGTTTGATAATTATCGTCCAACCTTGATATTCTCCCGCGCTCATTGGATAAATTGTAGGCAAAATCACTCAATTTAACCAAAATAAATAAGAGTTAGGAATTGATAGTTAGGAGTTAGGAGTTAGGAGTTAGGAGTTAGGAGTTAGGAGTTATGAATGTTTAATTTCTCCTTGTCCCCCTCTCCCCATCTCCCCCTCTCCCCATCTCCCCATCTCCCCATCTCCCCATCCCACCATGCCAATTCACATCTACTGGGGCGAAGATGATTTTGCTATGGAAAAGGCGATCGCCAATTTACGCGACGAAATTCTCGATGCGAATTGGACTTCGTTTAATTACACGACTTTTCCCCCAGATTACAAGAATGCTGCGATTGAAGCCTTAAATCAAGCGATGACACCAGCTTTCGGGGCTGGTGGACGTTTGGTATGGCTGATGAATGCTAATATCACGACTCTATCCGACGATAATGTGTTATCTGAGTTACAGCGCACTTTATCCGTAATCCCTGATAATTCTTATTTACTAATTACTAGTCCTAATAAACCAGATGAAAGACTAAAATCAACAAAATTGTTGAAAAAGTTGGCTCAATTTCGCGAATTTGGATTGATATCGCCCTGGAAAACCGATCTACTCCTTAAATCTGTAAATGATGCTGCTAAATCTTTAGGAATGAGATTAACTCCTAAATGCGCGGAATTTTTAGTTGAGGCTGTAGGTAATGATACTCGCTTACTTTATAATGAACTAGGAAAATTGCAGCTTTACTTACTCGATAGCAATCAACCATTAGATGTTGATACCGCTGCTCAATTAGTCCGAAATTCAACTCAAAATAGCCTACAATTAGCTGGTGCTATTAGAATGGGAGATACGGGCAAAGCATTAAGTTTAGTCGCTGATTTGATCGATGCTTATGAACCTTCTTTGCGAATAGTTGCCACTCTCATTGGTCAATTTCGCACTTGGTTGTGGGTTAGAATAATGATGGAAACTGGCGAACGTTCTTCACAAGCCATTGCTCAAGCTGCTGAAGTTCGCAATCATTATCGCATCAAATATTTACAGCAAGAAGTTCAGTTTCTTTCGGTGCAGCAATTAATATCCTGCTTACCCATATTGCTTGAATTAGAAGTTAATCTCAAACTTGGAGCCGCACAAACTTTAACACTCCAAACTAAAGTTATAGAACTGTGCCAAATCTGCCAAAAAAGCCGACAATGAATATATTTGTTTGATATTTGTGGGATTTTTTCGATTTTTCAAGGGAACATCTCTTGCTTGAAACAATTCAAAGTGATTAACATCTTCTTACTGTAACTAATTATCACAGAGCATATGAAGAGAATTACTCATTCTTCCAAGGAAACTAACGTCGCTCGAATGCTTTATAAGTCTTTTTTCATAGGTTCTTTAGCTGCTGTCGGTTTCTTCGCTAGCAGTATAGTTTCGAGCGCAAAAGTTGATGCTCAAGCTGCTTCATCAGTTGATGATAATGAAATAGTTAAATATTCTAGAGCCTTATTAACAATAGAGCAGAGCAGACTTCAAGCATTTGACGAAATTAAAAAGATTTCTGGGGGCAACGAAGTACCTGAGATTGTCTGTAACAAACCGCAAACTATAGATGCTTTGTCTAAAAAAGCAAGAGATATTGCTAAAAACTACTGTCAGCGCTCTCAGACAATTGTTAAAGATAGCGGGCTGAGCATTCAACGCTTTAACAACATTACGTTGAAACTACGAAATGATGACAGCTTAAAAAAGCAGATTCATAATACATTAATTCGCTTGCAAAAAAAGCCTAATTCTCAATAGATAAAACTTAAACAAAACCGTATTATTTATCGAATGAAAAAAATGGTTCCCTCGGATTCACCGGGGGATTGGAATAATTATTTTATTTAACTTATGAAAAACTCAGTAAGTAGGGAGTAGGGAGTAGTAAGTAAACTACAAATTCTTGTTCTAATCATAAAGTTAGCTGAACAAGCAGCGCTTCTATTCCATACTTACTTTTTAATAATTTCTACTCCCTACTCCCTACTCCTTTTCAAATGGGAAAAAACCTTTGCTGTTTAGCACGAATATTTTTAATATGCTTTTTAACTGTATTGACGGTAATAAAAAGCCGCTCTGCAATCTGTTTATAGCTAGATGCGGCTCGATAGAGACTCCATATTTCCGCTTCACGTTTGGTTAGATGGTATTTATAAGCTTCGGATAAAGCTACATTTTTCAAAGATTGGTAGCGATTTTCAATTGTTACCAACAAATAAGTTTGCTCTAATGATTCTAGATTGAATCGTCTTACCCGTAAACGAAAAATAAGTGACTCACTAACTATAATATCTTCCGACCATATAGTTAAATTGTCGCAGTCAAATTGATTTTGTATTAATGATTTGCAACGATTCCAAATCAGAGATGGCACAGAAGTTAAATCAAAACTGCATGGATTAATTTGACTACAAATACCTTTGGCACTGGTATTGCTGTGAATTAATTCGCCAGTTTCAGTTAAAATTAGAATACCATCTTCTAAATTTTCTAATATTTTTTGTAAAAAACATAGTTGTTCGTTAAGCTCTTCTTCTGCTTCAGTTGTTATTTGGATGGAATTATTCATATTTTTTATTAGTATATTCAAAACGGACAAAGGATATTAGTAATGACTGCAATGAGCGTGCGTCACCTAACATAAGCTAAGCTATAAAAGCAAATTTTGAAAGTTGATTCTAAGGCCTTTAGGCGTTATATTTTTTGATACAGCTTGAGTGTGATGTATTTCGGATTTTGTTCGTAGTAGCGCTGTCTAGCCTACGGCACGCCTGAAGGCGAACGCCTCATAATTCAAGATTGGAGGCGCTGTTAGCGTAGCGTGCCCGCCAGGGCATAGCGCTACTACAAACCAATAAACCCGGCTTTTTAGAAAAACCGGGTTGATGAAAAAGTGTAAGTTTTATTAAACGAAGAGAAGTCGCTTCCGCCGATGAAATTAGCCCCAAACGAATACTTTGGCCTCATTTGGGCCTAAATCGGTCATAATACCGTTATCGCCAGCTTCTACATCATAATTAGCCGTCCATTCGTGCCATTTACCAGCTTCTGGGAAATTATCAACTTGATAACCAGCCAAGAAATTTTCGGAGAAGTTAGCTACAACTACTACACGGGAACCTTGATCGTTCCAACGAGTGAATGCTAATACTTTACCTTCAGGATTTTCGTGGATAAATTCAATATTTTCTGTATACAAAGCATGATTATTTTTACGCAGGTTAATTAAACCTTTGTAATATTCAAATAATCCGCGATTTTGGTCATTTTCTAACAATCCCCATTCGATTTTAGATGATTCTTGAGTCTGGGGTTTATACTCTCCAAATTCTTGTCCCATCCACAACATCGGTACACCCACTGCTGTCATTAAAATCGCTGCTGCAAACTTTAACCGACGAAACGCTGCTTCATCTAAAATTTCGCGATCGCCCAACTCTACCATCATCCGATTATGGTCGTGGTTGGTAATATAATTGACTACATTTGTCGCACCCATGAAGCCTTGACGCTTGGGATCGATGACATCTTTAAGTTGTTCTAAATCAAATTTTTCACCAGAAATATGCTCTTTTATGCAATGATAAAAACTATCGTGCCAACAAGCATCCATCGGACCATCTGCATTGGTAATGCTGGTAGTTTCGGGAATATGTTCGGCAATATTATAAAAAGGTTTTGCACCAGCGGTTTTTTTGGCTTCATCTACTATCCAATGCATGAAATCATAGTTAGCAATTTGCCGCGCTGCATCGTAACGAATACCGTCAATATGATACTCTTCAATCCAAAAGCGTATCGTATCGCCAACAAATTTTCGTGCAGGATAAGTATCTAAATTATCATCATATTTTTCATAATTAAATTCCGGTCCCCAGTTATTATCGGGGTCGCGAGGTTCGTGGTGATACCAGTAATCGTGGTCAATTTGTGTTAAGGGAGATGATGATTCTGAATGGTTAAAAATACCATCCATCAAAACACGAATTCCTTTACCATGACATTCATCAACTAGCTTTTTTAAATCCGCAGTTTCACCATAGCTGGTTTCGGTTGCAAAGAAGTGACGCGGATTATATCCCCAGCTATAATCGCCAGGATATTCTTTAATTGGCATTAACTCAATGGCGTTAATTCCCAACTCTGTTAAATAATCTAACTTTTCAATAACGTGTTGATATTTTCCACGTGCATACTTATCATCTTCCCCACCGGAAAAGTCAGCAACGTGCAGTTCGTAAATGACTAATTCATTATCTGGAGGAAGAGGTTTATCGTCATGATGCCAAACATAAGTATCAACAATTCTTTGCCCATCTTTAACGCGGACAACTCCATTTTCATAGCCACCTAATGCATCAATATTAGTTGCGTAAGGGTCGGTTACATCTACCCATTCATCTTTTTCAAAAAACCAAGACTTTGAGCGAAGTTTAAATTTATATTTATAAACACCATCTTCTAAATCAACTTTGACGCGGAAATAGCCATCTTCGCCTTTTTCCATATCAATTGATTCCCAGTCTAAAAAGGAACCAAGTAAAGCTGCTTCTTTGTTATAAGGAGCAAAGAGCTTGAATTCAATGGGCTTTGCCATATATTTGTTTAAAACCTAAAAAGTATAGAACTAGGTTTAGGAAATGAACATACTTTGCTCTTACTGCTTTTAGCTAATAGTTTATTTATTGATAGCAATCAGCAGTTGTCGAGTAAGAAGTATTGTTTAATTACTCGTACCTTGTAATAATTATTTAGCACTTTAAGGTTTGTAAATAAATCTTTCGTCAGGAATAATTTAGGTAAATGCAGCTATTTCTCAGGAAGTATGGAACAGGGAATAGAGCAAAAAGGCGATATTAGTTATTTTTATGAGCTTTTTTGGATTAGAATCCTTGTATAGTAAATATTTTAAAGCTTTTACCGAAACTTTAGCTTTGCTTACTACCCCCTAATCCCCCTAAGTCCCTATTTCCTTTCAATTAAAATAATTGTTCAATGGGCAATCCAAACCCTAAGCTATAGCGAATAAATACAAGTAAAGCCAGAATACCGATAAAAAAGGCAGTAGTTTGAAAATCTTGAGCCAAACAAAAAAGCTTTTCGGGCCAAAGTCTGTAAAGATTAACTATCTATAAAGGTAAATCGCTGAAGCTTTAGTCTAAACTCCAGTTGAATTATGGAACCAATTTCTTCAGAAGAGATTAATTGTCTGAAATTTTCTAATATCAGACAAAGCTTTTGAGTTTGGATTGATTATACAAACCTGACGATAAAGTGCGATCGCTTAACCATTTTTGATTGACTGGTGAGTCGAATAGCCAATTTGTAATTAAATCTCCCCATTTGACGGGTATTTGTAAATGCTCCCATGAGGCTTTACTGTTGAGGGATATTCGATGGTATAACTCTTTGGAGGCAAATAATTCCTGGATGCATTGAGCGAGTAACTTTGGTTTGCGCTCTGGAAATATCATTGCATTTTGACGATGTATTAAATTGCCGCGAAACATGGGATGATCGGAAGCAATAATCGGAGTATGAGTACATAAGGATTCATAAATTGTAAATGGACATGCTTCTGGATAGTTATGCCAGCTAGGAACAACAACTGCATCAGCATCACACATTAATTCGATTACCCGTTTTTGAGATATTAGCCCTAAAAATTTGACTTGTTTGCTTATTTGCAATTCTTTTGCACGATGCTGAAATTTTTCAATCTGTCCACTACCAGCTATTTTTAAATTTATTACTTGGATATGACGGAGTTTTGCTACTGCTGTGAGAATATCACCCACACCTTTAGTATCTTTAATCAACCCTACATAAACTAAGTTTCTAGGTGATAAATTTGGTCTTAACTTCTTAACATTAAATGTTTGTGGAGTAATTGTATGAGGGAAATCCCAGGGAATAATTTTGTCAGGATTTACTCCTATTTTTTGTAAAGAATAACAAGCGTTTAATCCATGATTAGCTACCCAATCAACTTGTTGGTGATTGAATAGTTTTGCTTGATGATACTTTTTTATCCGGTACTTCCAATTGATTCGTAAAAAACAATCTGCAAATAATGCAATCATTTTCACTTGATGTTTGATTGCCCAAATAAAAATATCTGACATTGGGAAATGAATTATCAAGTGAGTGGGTTGTGATTGTTGTATAATTTATAAGATTTTACTGCTATCTCTATAGGGTTCAACTCCCGCGCCAATAACTCTTAAACCGGGTTCTATTTCTTGATTGTATGCTTCTTCCGTGTTACAACAAAGTAATATAACTTCGTCAATTTGCTTAATAATATTAGTAACAGTATCAATTACATATTTTTGAGAATTATATGTTTCAATACCTTTATTCCTTACCAGATGGAAGGTTTTCCTGTAATCGCCGCCATACTGAGCTATTAAAAGACGCATTTCTTACAGCCTATTATACAACTTTAAAAATTGATCAGACCAATTTTTCTATTGGAAATCCGAAACCTAAACTATTCCGAAGAAATAATAATAAAGCCAGAATAATAATGAAAAAGACAGTAGTTTGAACATCTTGAGCAAAGCAAAATAATTTTTCCTGCCAAAGTCCGTAAAGATTAACAATATATAAAGGTACATCGCTAAATGCAATAACGCCAATAGCACCTATTATGCCAAAGCTTTGATGTGCTATAGGTACGGCTAAGATAATGATTATGAATCGAGCAAAATTACTTTGTGCTGAATATAGAGGTTTTCCAATTGCTAAAAGTGCAGGGCTAATTGTATAAAACAACAAAGAAAACCACATTCCACAGCATAAAATAGGCATCATCCAAGTAGCTGCAATATATCTTTGGTCGTACAGCAAACTAATAATTAAATCGCCAACAGTTACTAATGCAGCTAATATTATTGCACATCCTAATAATATTAACCGTCGTTGCTTAAGAATTTTAACTCTTAAAATGCTTCTTGGTAAATCTCGCTGTTGAGAAATAGTCGGAAAAATAACTTTATAACTTAGTTGTCGAATTACTTCCTTGGGAATACTTGCTAAAGTATAAGCTATTGTATAAACACCTAATAATTTGAATGATAATAACTTAGCTAAAACCAAACGATCTGCTTGTTCGGCTGCAAACATTAATCCAGATGCAGCAAACATCCATTTACCGAAGGACAAAATTTCTTTAACTGCTTCTTTATCCCATGCGAACTTGTTAGTATAACCCGGTATTAACCAAAAGCTACTGACTAATTTGTATATACCTCCAATGGCAGTTCCAATTGCTAAAGACCAAATAGTTGGATAAAAGTAAACCAATGCAATTAAGGTACCGACAAAACTTACTTGCAATGCAAATTCGTATATTGAAATCTTACCTAATTCCATGCGTTTGTGAAGAGAATGAATGCTAGTAGAACTAAAGCCTTCAAAAACCGAAGACAGCACAGAAATCGGAATTAATATTAATAAGCGTTTGTCGTCATAGAAATATGATGCTGGATAAGTAATAAATATTACGCAAATCAGCCAAATAATTACACCACGAATTGCTTGTAAACTCCAAGCAGTATTCAAAAAAACTGGGTCGTCACCTCGTTTACTATTAACTATATTTTGAGAAATACCAATATCTGAAAATAATTCTAAACCCATTCTAAAGGTTGTAACTAAAGCCATTAAACCAAAAAACTCTGGTTGTAGCAGTCGAGTCAAAACCAAATTATTCCCAAATCTGAGAATATATTTCCCTCCAAAACCCACAGTAGTCCAAATTGCGCCACGAATGGCACGTGTTTTTAAAGAAGTCATTTGATTTTAGATTTTAGATTTTGGATTACAAGAATTAACAATTAAGAGTTACTAGTTAGGAGTTAGTTATTCTTATTCTTATTCTTCTCCTTCTCCCCTTGTTCCCCAGTTCCCTACCTCAAGCTGCACCATTTTTACTGCGTTTGATCGCCTTTGCGGGTACTCCAACTGCGATGGAATCAGGAGGAATATTTTTAGTCACAACAGCCCCCAGCACCAATTACACTTCCTCTACCGATAGTTACTCCATCTAATATCCGGACTCCGCTACCTATCCAACAGTTATCCTCAATTTTAATTCCTTCACGGCTTAATCCATAATCTCGATGATTGTTAGCAGAAACACCAGAGTGTGAAGCAATTTGACAGTTTTTACCAATATTAATGTTACCTGGCCCAGCCATACATACATAAGGTCCAATGTAAGAATTTTCGCCAATTTCAATCCAGCAATCGGAACCCGCAGTCCGGATATCGACACCGCGATCTAAACAAACTCTGTTGCCAAGATATATAAAGCTGTTGATATCTCTAATTTCTAAACGAGTATCTCGAAGAATTTTAACATTATTGCCAATCTCCATTGCGCTAGCACCAAGAAGTTCAACACCTTGAGAAATACATACTTTTTGACCCATACGAGCTAATGTAAAAGGATAAATCAGCTTTCGCAATAGGCTGCTCAATCTGTCTTTCTTTTACTTGTTTAGCGACAATACCAGCTTCCAAAAAATAGAAAAATTGATAGAAAGTACCCTTTAATCCCGGTTGGCTGGTAGTGAATGCAAGTTTAATTGTTTCTAAGTATTTTTTAGGAGAAACTAATAGTAAACTTAAATGCGCTACAACTAAATTGATGATATTCGGAGGAAGAATATAAAAAGTGCGATCGCGCTCTATTTTTTGTTCTTCTCCAACAATATGTTCATCACTCGTGCGACGAATTGAGAATGTATGTACATCAGCACCCATCGAGCGTAAATTGGCAACTTCTCGCTGAATAAAAGTGTCAGTCGCTCTCGGATATTCCCCAGTTAAATAAGCAATACGCATAATCAGTTATCAGTTATCAGTGAACAGTTAGTAGTTAGTAGTTGAAATTCCATAATTCCTAACTCTCAACTCTTAAATCTCAACTCCTAACTTCTAATTCTTAATTCCCACTCCCTATAATTAACAACTCTTCAACGGTTTTAGTTGACTGCTCTACCTGCAATAGTTCTTCGTTACTGCAACTGCGTTCTATTGCTGTATCGAGTGAATATTTTGGCTTCCAGTTTAAAATCTTTCTGGCACGGATGTTATTGAAGCGAAAATGCTTAAATCTAGCATCTAGAATTATCGGATTTGCTATACCGGGTAATCTTGCTTGTCCTTTTAGTACCACTTTGTTGTATTTCCAAAATGTCCAAGCTATTGCTCGCATTAACTTCCAATTAATAGGAATCATCTTGGGTAGGGGATACTTAAATTCTTTTAATTTTTTCACATAAGTTCTTTGATTTGGTAAGTTGTCATCAACAATATTGATTGTTTGATTAATTGCTTGGGAACTTTCCGCAGCAAGAACAATTGCTTCCGCACAATTTTCGACATATGTTAATGGCATTGTGGCATAACCGCCAATTCGCAACCATAGATTATTCGTTAATTGTCCACCGAGTAAGGTACTCCATAGGTTATCTCTTCCGTAGACTAATCCGGGACGAACAATTGTCACTTGAGCGTTATGATTTTGTTCAAACTCGCGGACTAATTCTTCCTGAAGAAGTTTGGTTTGAGCGTATTCATCGCGTTCTAAAGGGTCGCTTTCAATAAGTGATTCTTCTGTAATCATTGTTTCCAATGGGCTGCGTAAATAATCATACACCGAGAAGGTACCTTGGCAATAAATTTTGAATTAAAGTATTCATCCTTCCCGAATCGATTAAAGCCGATGGGCTTGGAGGTTGGACTCCCGCACTTAATACAGATAAATACTTGGTGACTTGATGATGGCATTGGGAAAATTCATCTTGTCCGACAATCATATTACTTAAACCACCACCATTGATTAAACCCCATAAATGATGCTGCATTGGTTGACGCATATCTGCATCTACCAGTAAAACTCGTTTTCCGCTTTGAGCGAGTATTGCGGCTAAATTAGCAGAAACTTCAGATTTACCTTCACCTGCAACAGAACTTGTAACTACAATTGTTCGGACTTCTTTATGGCTGATAAACTTGAGATTTGCCTGAAGCATTTGATAAGCTTCATGAATCATCGTCCGAGGAGAAGAAGCAACAATTATTCTGGGTGAAATCTTATCGACAATTGAGTTGGAATCAGAAGATTTACTATTACTTTCAAACTTAGGGATTAGTCCAATTAAGGTATAGCCGAAAAATGTCTCAACTTCCTTAACGGTTTTCAAAGACCTATCAATTAAGTCTACTATAAATGCAGCAGCTATACCGAATAACAAGCCAACAAATACACCTCCTCCTGCTAACAAAAGAGTCATTTTAGAAACGACTGTTTTCTTCGGAATACCCGCCGATTGAATGATTCTAAAATTACCAATAGTTTGCTTTTCTGCTAGTTCAATCTCTTGCTGTCTGGTAATAAGATTTTCGTAATCAGTTTGCGCTACCGATAATCTTTGCTGTAACTCTTGCTGCTTTTTCTCTAAGTTAGGTAAAATTGCTAATTTCTTGATTTTAGAGTTGCTACCCGCAACAATCTTATGATTAAACCTTTTTGTAATCTAGCACCTCTCGCAGACCTCAAATCTAATTTATAGTTTTCAACTGGTAAAGTTCTGTAATCTACCATAGTTTCTACCTTTATCTCAAGTTATTTTGCTAGTAACAGAACTGAACTCTCGTTTCTAATTATTTGATTGCAGTCATATTGGAACACATAAAAAATCAAATCAATATCGTGAAGTCGCTCGGACACGTTTCTGAAATCGCTTTTTTAACAACTGTAAAAATACACGTGAAAAAAACAATGGATTACCAACTACATAACGTTCCCACAAACGTTGTGGTTCTGTAAAAAATCTTGTCAACCACTCCAAACCATTATCAGTCATCCAACCCGGACCTCTATACACCGCACCAGTATAAAAATCGAGACAGGCACCTAAAGGTAGAAAAACTTTTGCTTCTATTGTGTCTATGTTTTGACGAATCCAATTTTCTTGCATGGGCATTCCAAAGCCAATGTATAGAACATCTGGCTTAAATTCATTGATTTTTTGAATAACCAATTCATTCTCTTTACCCGACTTATCAAAATAACCGTGGTGTCCCTCAATTATTAGGTTCGGTGCAATTCTTTTTAGCTTCGTAATAGCCTTATCTACAATACCTGGTTTACCAGCTAATAGAAACAAAGAAACATTTTCTCTTTCACAAGCTAATGCCAAATTTTCAATATAGTCCGGACAAGTCATCCGATGAGATGAATTAATTTGACAACCACATATTTTCGCTCCCAACAACACGCCGAAACCATCACAAAAAACTAAATCCGATTTATTCAGGAATTCTCTATACCAAGGCAGTTTACAAGCATAATTCATTCCCCTAACATTAACATTACTTACGGTTGTTTTTTTTTCCAGTTTTGCCGATTTGACAATGTAATCAATCAGTTGATAAACTTTTAGCTTATGAAATCTAGTTCCTAATAGTTTGACTTCATCAAATTGATTCACTCGAATGCCTCATATTTTTAACTTATGTACTTTGTTACCGTTAAAAAAATTTGTTTGAATTTATTTCTAATCATTTCAAATCTTGATTTTGGCTGCACAAAATTAATTGTATTAATGAAAATACAACTTTACTTAACTTATTTGGAGCAAGAAATTTAATTCATATCTTATATAGCTGCATAAAAATAATGCAGATAAACATGAATCATCAATGTAGAGGTATACGAGAACACACTTTTACCGCAATGCTTATCTATCTATAAAATAGTTTGCCTATATCTATGACATTTGAATATGTCACAAGGCTAACTTCTTTTTGAACAAGAATATTATAGTCAAAAAAATATTCTTTACTACATTCAAAATCAAATACTCAGTTGTTTAAAAAAGAGAATTGTGTTTTGTTGGAGACGTATTATCAATTTAGATTTACTTCAATAATCTCCAAAATCTATCGCTTAGTAATAGAATTTTCACTTATTGCTGGTGGAGCCAAATTCAACAGGAAAATTTTTTCCGTTGCTTGGCAATTCATTACTAGTAAACCTTACACCCTGTAAATATTCTCTAAATTAATCGCAGTCACTAATGCATAAAAGTTTTATGATTTCCAATAGAAAAGCAATAATTCAGTTTCTCAAACTCAATGTATTATCACAATCAACTAAGTATCATTTACTACCTTTTGTTCTAACGAAATATTAGCATTCGCTATATTCTTTTACAACTTATTTTTGCTTCTTCATCAAAATTTTATATTAGGATAATCTTTTTTAAGAATTAATTAGTTATAGATAAACAGTTATTTATCTAAATGAAAATAGAATTTTTTGCTCTAACTGTATAGATAATGATAATCGCTAAAGAGTTTTTTTATAAATTTGTGAAATATATTGCATTATCAGACATAGTTCTTGTATATTAATAATTTTTTCCCTTCACAAAACAGATAAAAACCTGATTCTACCGCTTTGTTTTAGGAGTATTTCAATTTGGTACTATTCATAAAAAACGTTTTCTAAATATCATCCTAAAAAATAAATTAATTTTAGTAAACAATTATTAAAGTAGGTAATAATGACTATTCGTTCAGATTTGCAAGTTTATATTAATTTTTGGTCAGTATACATGATATATTTTTATTCGGCAGCAAGAAAATATATCCGCTGAATAAATTGTTTAGTTATTGTAAAATTTATTATTCAAAAAGAATAAACAATTTCATTTCAGCAAATAAAAATATGCTTGTATCTTGATAGACATTCCTAAATGGTTATTAAGTTATAAAAGCTTTTTTAAAATAAGGAAAATAAAACAAATATTGTTATTTGTCAAGTAAAACTTTAAATATACTAACATGATTCAACTTAACAAACAAAACTTACAAATAATATTTAGTCATGCCGAAAGCACTTATCCGGAAGAATGTTGTGGAGTGATATTAGGTCATTTAGACAGCGATCGCAAAACTGTGGTTGAAATTATCCCGACTCAAAACGCTTGGAATCGTGAAACAGCAGGTGATTTCCAAGATAGCGATATCGAGAGTAGCAGAAAACGCAGATATACCATAGCACCCCGTGAAATGTTGCAGTTGCAAAAATCTTCCAGGGACAAAAATTTGAGTATAATTGGTATTTTTCATTCCCATCCCGATTATCCAGCTACTCCTTCAGAATTTGACCGTAATTGTGCTTGGCAAGAGTATTCCTATATCATCGTTTCCGTACAAAAAGGTAGAGCAGGGGATATGAATAGTTGGATGCTTGATGATAATTCTCAATTTCAGCAAGAGGAAGTTTTGGTGATGGGGTAGAAAAGGGGACAAGGGGATGGGGAGACAAGGGGACATTTTAAAGTAATTCCTTCGGGATTGAACAGGTTTTACTTGCTACTTACTACTCTAAACTCGCTACTCCGACTTACCACCTAACTCCTAACTCCTAACTCCTAACTCCCAATATTTAATTACGAATTACGAATTACGAATTACAAATAATCCCATTATTCGGTAGGATAAAAATTCTGTTCCTCCAATCCCGCCTGGTTATGCTTAATCCCAACTTGGATGAAATCCAACTGACGAAGGACGATTACGAACGCTATTCCCGCCACCTGATTTTACCTGAAGTTGGGCTGGAGGGACAAAAGCGTTTGAAGGCTGCTGCTGTTTTATGTATTGGTACTGGTGGACTGGGTTCGCCGTTACTTTTATACTTGGCTGCGGCTGGTATCGGACGAATCGGTATTGTTGATTTCGATGTTGTCGATCATTCTAATTTGCAGCGTCAGGTGATTCACGGTACTTCTTGGGTGGGTAAACCCAAGATTGAATCTGCAAAAAACCGCATTCACGAAATAAACCCCGATTGTCAGGTTGATTTGTACGAAACTCGCATTAGTAGCGAAAATGCTCTCGATATCCTTAAACCTTATGATGTAGTGGTGGATGGTACTGATAATTTTCCTACCCGGTATTTAGTAAACGATGCTTGCGTACTATTAGATAAACCCAACGTTTACGGTTCAATTTTCCGTTTTGAAGGACAAGCCACGGTATTTAACTACGAAGGTGGCCCCAACTATCGCGATTTATACCCAGAACCACCACCGCCGGGAATGGTTCCTTCCTGTGCTGAGGGTGGAGTTTTGGGCGTTTTGTGCGGAATTATTGGCACTATTCAAGCAACGGAAACGGTAAAAATTATTCTAGGTCAAGGTAACACCCTCAGCGGACGTTTGATGTTATACAATGCCCTTGAGATGAGTTTCCGGGAATTAAAATTACGTCCGAATCCCGTGCGTCCGGTGATCGAAAAACTGATAGACTACGAACAGTTCTGCGGTATTCCTCAAGCAAAAGCACAAGAGGCTCAAGAGCAAATGGATATTTCAGAGATGACTGTCAAGGATTTGAAAGAATTGATTGATAGCGGTGCAAAAGACTATGTACTGCTAGATGTTCGCAATCCCCATGAATACGAAATTGGTAAAATTCCCGGTTCCGTTTTAATACCTTTATCGGAAATCGAAAATGGCCCAGGGGTTGATAAAGTTAAAGAAATGCTCAACGGGCATCGTTTAATAGCTCATTGTAAAATGGGTGGACGTTCCGCGAAAGCTTTAGGAATTCTCAAACAAGCGGGAATTGAAGGCACCAACGTTAAAGGTGGCATCACAGCTTGGAGTAAAGAAGTCGATTCCTCGGTGCCAACTTATTAAGTCAGTTAGCAGTGAACAGTGAACAGTTATCAGCTAAAGATTTTCTGGCTGCTCACTGCTAACTACTAACTGTTAATTGATTATGATGAAGCTTGAAAATGTGGTTCCTTGGGGACGCAGTTTTGATGAGTACGTCAAGATGTTTGATTTAACGTCTGACGAACTTAAGTTAAATATACTTGATTGCGGTGGGGGACCTTCGAGTTTTAATGCTGAGATGATGCAGCTTGGTTGTAATATTAGTGGTAATATCACATCTTGCGACCCTATTTATCAGTTCACCGTTGAAGAAATTCAAAACCGCATTCAACAAACTTACTCGAAGATAATTGCAGCAGTAAAAGAAACTCCGGAAAATTTTGTTTGGCAAGATATTACTTCTCCCGATGAATTAGGGGAAGTAAGAATGGTTGCTATGAAAAAGTTTCTCGCCGATCTTTCACAAGGTATTTCACAAAAGCGCTACGTTAAATCGGAATTACCAAATCTTCCCTTCACCAACGGTAAATTCGATTTAGCTTTATGCAGTCATCTTTTGTTTACTTATTCCAATATATTGTCCGCAGATTTTCACGTTGACTCAATTGTGGAAATGCGACGAGTTGCTTCCGAGGTGCGAGTTTTTCCTCTAGTAACTCAATTCAGCGGTGAAATTTCTCCCCATCTCGAAGCTGTAATTAATCAGTTAACTGCTCGTGGATTGCAAGTTGAAATCAGGAAGGTTGATTACGAATTTCAGAAAGGTGGTAATCAAATGCTTTGGGTAAGGTAAATATTGGTTTTGGTTGATTTTTAGCGGTTAATTGTTTAGAAAATAGACCATATATAGGCGCACCTATTTCCATTATATTTTTATAGTATCATGTTTTGGTAAAAAGGGAACAGGAAAATTTGGATCAAAAAGCCCCCCTTTTTAAGGGGGGTTGGGGGGATCTAATATTTGGTTAACATTACTAATTAAAATTTTCCAACTAATCATCATAACTAAAATTCAAAGCCACAAAATTATTAGAACCAGGAACTTGACATAATACTTCCTTTCTTCTCGATCGCTCATCTCTGACACAACTTACCTGACGTTTAAAAGCTGTCAAATTATTCTTATATCTACCGGGATCTATACGAAGTCTTCTGCGAAATTGTCCCCAAGTGACATCGAGAATTTTATCCCCGCAAACCATTTCAACTTCCCCCCGCTCAACATCAACATCACCGATATCAACTTCAACTTCAGCATCTTCGATTTCAATAATATTGCAGGCTTCCATCGTGGTACGATTTCCACAAGCAGATAAGATTGCGATCGCGCTGAGTGTAAATCCGGTTGTACAGATGATTGGGAATAGTTTCATTTGAATAAATTGGTGATTATATTTTATCCGGCGGTTGAAACCGCTGCTACACAAGCAAAACCCACCTTCGTGGGTTAGATTCTTCGTATTTTTTTATAGAAATTGTATAACAATAAATTAGTTTTTTCTATTCCCCGTTCCCCGTTCCCTGTTCCCCATTCTCTAACTGCAATTCGCACTGTTGAAAAACATAATTAATTGCAGCAAATAATTTTTCCA
Organism: Calothrix sp. CCY 0018; assembly: GCF_963920925.1. Taxonomy (NCBI): domain Bacteria; kingdom Bacillati; phylum Cyanobacteriota; class Cyanophyceae; order Nostocales; family Calotrichaceae; genus Calothrix; species Calothrix sp. CCY 0018. Next base: position 28,518 of record NZ_CAWUDI010000003.1, read on the forward strand.
ATTCTTGAATTGTATAGAAAATTTTGTTTTGTGTAAAAACATCTACATTTAATTTACCAAACTGCCATATTAATCCATTAGAAACAATACCAAATATAGTTTGTTCTGGCATTTGATTCAACCGCTGTACGGCTATCATTTCAGCCAAACATTGACCCCAGCCTTCACTAAAATCGCTCTCTTTCTTGGCTTCAACTAAAACGAAATAAGGTTTGTCAAATACTACAGAACCTAAAGGAGAACGCCTTGCTAAAACATAATCGGGAACTCCACACAATTTATCGTCATAATTTAGTGCTTGGTGACTCCAAAGTAGAAAATTACTGCGATAAACTTTCCAGACTTCTTTTAAAATAGGATAAATAATATTTTCGCAAATTGCGCTTTCGGAATTATCCACAACTCCTTCATTGAAAACTAATTCTAATTCTTGACGAAAAATCTCGCTAATTGTAAATTCGGTTTCTGTAATAAAGTTATCTCGGATATATTGAATCTGAAATTCTTTAGCTACAGTACCGATGTTTTTGTAACTGCTGTAAGGCATTTTGAATCACCTGGCGAATGTAATTCGCGGCTACACAAGCAAAACCCACCTCCGTGGGTTAAATAAAGCATATCTTTTTATAGAAATTGTATAACAGTAAATTAGTAAGTTATTTATTTTAATCTTAGTAAATTATGCTATCTGAGAACCAAGTTATTTGAAACCCAAGCATAAATTTAATTGTTCTTTTCAAACCACAGCCGAATTAATTCAACTTGAAAACAATAACCATCTTCTACTTCCTCAATCAACTCTCGTTGCAATAACAATGTTATAGAGCTAAAGTAATCTATATTCTCAAACTCTAGCGCTAAATTTTGTTTAGTAACTACTGCTTCTTCTCCCTTAGCTGCGATAAAACTAAGAATTTCTAAACCCGTTGCATCAACTTGATTATTTTGAATATCGGCGAAAAAGAAACTACCTCTACTTAAAGCTTCTGGAATTGCTGCTTCTACATCATTTAAAGTCGCCAATCGCCGCACAGAAGGATCTTGTTCGTTTTTCAGTGCAACCAGTTCTTGACACATTAACTGTACTAAATAAGGATGACAGCGCGTCAGTTCTAATATTCGTTCTACGGCATCCGGTTTGTAACGTAGGGTAAAATCTTCGATAGGATTTTCTATTAATTTACGGGCTTCGTGTTCAAGTAAATAACTGATGCCAACAACCTGTACATTAATTAGATAATTAGCCCAACGCTGATATTCTTCGATGGTATGGGAACCTGCTATTAACACCTTGAATTTGGGACGATGCTGTATTAAATGACGCAGCATTCCTAAAATATCTTCTTCATCAAAACGTCCTTTACTAATAGCGCTATCTAACACTTCAAACTCATCTAGCATTAGTAAAGCGGTGTTTTGTTCTAAGGTTTCTTCTACCTTATCTAACCATTCATAAAAGTTAGTAAAAGGGTCATTTTCTAAAATTTCGCGGTTCAGGGGTGGTAGATTTAAAGCACTTTGACGTTTGGCTGAAATTATCATCTGCTTAGCAAGGTTGAAGAGAAAACCTGTAGAATCTGTTGCTGATGAAGGTGCGCCTTGTAAGTCTACAAACATGGGAATAATCGAATTAGGTAATAGCCTTCCCAGGTTGTTGAAGAGCGAAGTTTTACCCATACGTCGCTGTCCGTAGAGTAATAAAGGTGGACGACGACGATCTAAAAGTAGTTGTTCGATGCGGGTTCCGATGTCATCGCGTCCAGTGAATATTTGCTGTTGAAGTGTTAGGGGTACGCCGATGATATACGGGGAGTCGATTTCTTGGCGGAGTTCGGTTTCTTCGGCGAGTTCTTCTATATAATTGCTGATAATATCGCGCCACTTTGTAGCAATAGGATAGAAACGAGGAGCATATTTATTATCGTTACAGCGAAGTCCTTTAATTTGTGGTTCCAGTTTTTCACAAATATTTATAAGTACTAGCCTTTGATTGTAATTGCTAGTTTGATTCAGTGCTGCTCTTGTATCTTCACTGATGCACTTGAAAATATTTAAAATGTTGTTAATATTACTTTCTGATGAAAGTTTAGAGTCTAAAGAAATTTTAGCAATATTAATAACGCTTCGGCAATTTTTTAAAGGATTTATATATTTTGAATACCTGAAATCAAATTCCAATTTTGACCACAGATTAATGACTCCCCTTATTCCCTGGTACGTTAAGTAAACTCCCCCCACTAAGGTGGATATTAAAAATGCGGCCCCGAAGATAGCTTGCTTATAATACCTGCTTTTTTTCCCCACGTTTACTCCCACGAAGAATACCGATCCATAAGCTAAACCATCACATCTAATGACACGCCATAAGTCAAGTATGTAAAAATTCAAATTAAAGATATTGCTTCTTGCAATGTAATGGTATACCTAATTTTACTAGTAAAAACAAAATAGCTAAGTGTTTTATACCAAAAGTTCTTTCTCCCTCTGCTTCCTCCGCTCCCCTTGTATGCCTTCACCCGGCAATTTCAATGTGGTCGAATACTAGTTCATTACAGCGCTTCCCAATCTTCTGGAGGTACAGCAGGTTCAAATGGCTGTTCGTATCGAATGACTGTGCCTTTTAAGGTGTGCGGATTTGCTTGTTTTTGGGAAGATTGATTTTCCAAAATGATTATTTCCACAGATTCTCCAGCCCGAAAAGGTAAGTCTTTTGGATTTGAAGCACCGTTTTCAGTTAAAGTTACTTCTACGCGATGAGCTTTCATATGTGACTCTTTGCTAATTCTTCTTTTAATTTACCGTTAAGCTTAAAATCTTGACTTTTCCAAAAGTCGGAAAACTATTTCAATAAATGAATAAACGGCTTCATCTGCAACAACCCCTGTTCTTTCCATTCCTCCCCATCATCTCCTTCTTCTAAACTAAACAATCTTTCGCGACACAAAATTTGCAATAGAAGCGGTACGCAATGACTTTCCTGCAAAATCCATTCCACATCTTTTTCAGGAAAAGCTATCGGTGAACTCGCTATCAATTCCCGCGCTTCTGTTTCCGTAAAATTTCCGAGATATGCTGTATAACCAAAAATATTAAAAAACGGCGAACTATGCCCCGTACTTCTTGCTAATTCAGTTGGTGATTCGTGAGTAGCTAAAATAAACGCGAGATTTCCCCCGGTATGATTAGTTGCTAAAGAGCGCAAACTTTCCCAAAATTCATCATCTAATTCTTCACAGCGTTGCAAACCTACACCTATTTCATCAAGCAATATAACGGTAGGATTTTGTAAGTTGTCGCTGACTGCATTCATAAAGTTATCTAAATCGCATGGTGTAGGTATTTGTAAATTCAAATTTTCTAAAATGTGAGTTAAAAAATTTTCCCTACTAGCCATGCGTGAATCTTGAAAGTCTACAAATATCCACTTATAAATTTCTGGATGTGGTAGCCAATCGGATTTTTGTCCCTCTCGTAATTCTTCTTTGGGTGTAGCGGTGATATTTTTCAGGTAATGCAGCAGAGATGTTTTACCGATGCGTCGTTTCCCGATAATTGCGGCATTTTGTAAAGGATGGCGTTTGAGTATCTGAAATAAGCGTTTGAGTTCTTTTTGTCGTCCAAAAAATCTGCTCGGATGTTTGATAGGGGAACCTGTAATGAAGGGTGAGGTTTCCTTGATGGGTGGGTTGCTATCCGTTGCTAATGTCTCTTTTTCTGATATCTCTTGCCAATCTAAACCTAGTTTTTCGCAAATTTCGACGAAATTCAAATAATCAATTGATTTACCCTTGAGAAAATTTTTGACTGTAGATAAGGATAAGCCAACATCGCTAGCCAAAGACTGCTGACTGGGATAGCTGTTACGCTGCAATGCGGAATTTACTTTTTGCAGATACTCAGGGGCTACTTTTTGCGATCGCGCCATTAATTAAAACTAAAAACTGTTTAGATTTTACCTATTTTTGATACCAGCGCGAATAATTCACCCAAATATCACCTAAAAGTTGTCCACAACTCAACTACTGCTCAACCGATATCTCAACCACTGCCCGATTTTAATCAAATGGTAAGGTTAATTTCACGGGTAAGAGAGATGAAAAATCAAAATCAAATCGTAAAACAAACTCAAGAATCTAACAGTATCTATCAAGAGCGTCTTCGACAAGCACGTGCAACATTCAACTTAACATTAAACTTACTTAAGTTAAGCGTTATCGCTAGTTTCGCCAGCATTCTATTAATATATTCGGGAAATGTACCATCTGAAAAGGTTGAAACAACGCTAAGAGTTATTAACGGAATAGTTTCACTAACTCTTAAATTTACTAAAGATGCCAACAATAGGTTAGATGACGATAATAAAGATTAAAAATTCGGCATTGCTTATAAATATAGATTATTACAGACAATTACAGTCCTCTTAAGAGGACTTTCGCTGTTAGACAGGGAATTGATTCCCTGGCGGATTTGTGGACTTAATTAATAATTTCATTAGCGCAAGATGTTGTATATAACCGAAAACCTTGTAGAGACGCGAAACCCTTGAGTCTCTACATTTTTTCATAAACCCCGATCGCATGAGGAATCTTACGTGGGGTATCTATCAACGGTTTCCCATCTACAATAATTCCGGTACTTCCACCACCATCTAACATTGCACTCGCATTTGCACCGAAGCACATTAATGCATTTCTCGCATCTACCTGACGCGCATAATTACTCGAATAAAAAATCACTGTTTCGTTTAAATTATCGCCGTTATCGTCTCGCACTCCTACAAAGGTTCTCGGTAAGTATTTTGTTGCTGCTTTATTGGCTTTTGCGCCAAGTGCGCCAATTACTTCCGGAAAACGTCGAAATGATTCTGTAGTATAAGGTTGGATGCTGGCAAAACCAGCTTGAGGATTGAACGAAAACGTGCGAATTTCTCCCGGATATTCATTGGCGATGCCGTATCCGTAGGTAATCATGTTACCACGGGCTTTTAAACCAAAAGCAATTCCTGTGGGTTCTTGTTTTGTAGAAAAAAATGTCCCGTTAATGACAACTCTTGCTTTTTGAGTTGATGTATTATTACTTACGGCATCTTGCCAAAATTGAGAAAGTGGTTTTTTACTGACTCTACTTGCAGGAATCTTAAATATAGTACCAGTTAAGTTGTCTATTTTCGCTTGTGTAGTCTGAATTACAGTTATATATTCTTTTTTGCTACTTTGGTGATTTTTATAGTAGACTTTTACTCCAGTGGCTTTTAAAATTGGTTGAAAGCCGCAAGTCGCTGGTATCGCTTTTACTGAGTATTCTATACTGGTAAAAGTCAAGTTAATAGCAATGCTTAGGATATATATTTTCTGGAGTTTGATTACTTGTTTATACATTTTGTTCGCAATTAATAGACAAAGATTTTAAAAGTATTTGTCAGTAAATTAAGTTTTTTGTCGAGTAAAGTCAAAAGTACTCGAAAATATGGCTCAGAAATACCCGCTGATCAACAGTAAAAAAATTCCGGTTAGTTAATCCAGATACTGGAAAAATATGACAAATTGTATCCGAAACGTGTAGTTTTGTACGTTTGGTAACAAAATGTGTCAATTCATCTCTTTTCTTGCATTTCCCGGTTTAAGGACAAACTCTTAAGCAAATCTATCTATAGGGGGATATGCAGTTTAAGGCTTTATGTTCAATGCCGCTTCTAAGCATTTTTGCTGCATTCAACTAAAATGGCGAGCCGTCAACAGGAAATCGCCGCAAATATTTCTGGTAAATCCAATTAAATCCCATCCCAGCACAGTACAAGGCGCAGCGAGGCTATATAAATAATGTTAAGTTTATCAATTAATAATTCTCAGCAATCCCAGCAAGTCAATGATTCCAAGGGCTGGGAGATTATAGAAACAAGTTTTAATCCGAACGAATTACATCATAAAGAAACAGTTTTTACTTTAGGTAATGGTTATTTGGGAGTGCGGGGTAGTTTTGAGGAAGGATACACCCATGAGCATTCCGGAACAATTATTAATGGGGTTTACGATGATGTGGCTATAGCTGCAACTGAAATTGTAAATTGCCCTAACTGGCTACCTTTAACAATTAAGGTGGCTGGGAAAACTTTTCGGATGGATGAAGGTGAGATACTCGCATACAAACGCTCTCTTGATATGCGTTTGGGTATTTTAACTCGCGATGTCTGTTGGAAGTCACCATCGGGATATACTTTAGATTTGCATTTTGAGCGGTTTGTTTCTTTAGCTAGTCAGCATTTTTTAGCGATTCATTGTGAAATTACTTCTTTAGATTATGCGGGTGAAATCGAAGTCACTGCTGGCTTTGAGGCTGAACCTCATACCTTGGGGATCGAACATTGGCAGACTGTTAAAGAAGGTGGCACGGATAAAATCATTTGGCTGCACGGTAAAACTTTGCACTCAGAAATTGAATTGGGTATGGCTGCAAAGTTAATCGTAGAAAATGAAGCCGATAACTTTGCTCGTGAATTTGAATGCAGTTCCCAACTAACAAAAAGCTTTCAGATACATCCGGGGGAAACCGTAAGTGTAGAAAAGATTGCCACGGTTTACACTTCGCGTGAAACTTCGACTCCCGCAGAAATTGCCTTAATTGATTTGGTGGAAGCACCCAGCTACAGCACTTTATTAGCAACTCATATTGCAGCGTGGGAAAGAGTATGGCTTGATAGCGATGTAATTATTGAGGGTGATGAAAAAGCACAGTTAAGCGTTCGTTACAATATCTTCCAAATCCTGGCTGCAACACCGCGTCACGACGATAAAGTCAGCATTCCGCCCAAAACTCTTTCCGGTTTTGAATATCGCGGACATATTTTTTGGGATACGGAAATTTTTATTCTGCCCCTACTTACTTTTACTCAACCAGCATTAGCTCGCAATCTGCTCAACTACCGCTACCATACTCTACCGGGGGCAAGACGCAAAGCCGAGAAACTTGGTTACAAAGGAGCAATGTTTGCTTGGGAAAGTGCGGCTACCGGAGACGAAGTAACTCCTTCATGGGTTCCCGATCCCAACGGTAAATTAGTCCGTATTTGGTGCGGGGATCTTGAAATTCACATCAATGCAGATATTGCCTACGCAAGTTGGAATTATTGGCAGCATACCGGCGATAATCAATGGATGCGCGACTATGGCGCAGAAATGATTTTAGATACCGCTAGTTTCTGGGAAAGTCGGGTTTCCTGGAACGAACAACGTCAAAGTTATGACATTCTTAACGTTATCGGGCCAGATGAGAATCACGAGCAGGTTGATAACAATGCCTTTACTAATGTCATGGTGCAGTGGCATTTACATACTGTAGGGAAATTATGGGAATGGTTAACGAAAAATTATCCCGAAAAAGCCACGCAGTTAGCAGTAAAACTAAATATAAATCCCCAAAAGTTAGAAAATTTCGCTTTTATTGCCGATAATATCTACTTAAATCAAGATGCTCAAACAGGTTTAATCGAGCAGTTTGATGGCTTCTATGATTTAGAATACGTCAACTTTGACGATTACGAACCGCGCAATAAATCAATGCAGGGTGTTTTGGGAGTTGAAGAAACCCAAGCCAAGCAGATACTCAAACAGCCAGATGTATTGATGCTGTTTTACTTGATGCGCGATCGCTTTGATTTAAAAACTATTGCAAACAACTGGGTTTATTATACACCCCGCACCGACCACGTTTATGGTTCTTCCTTGGGTCCGGCAATCAATGCCATTATTGCTTGCGACCTTAATAACCCTACTGAAGCTTACACTCATTTTATGCGTGCGGCTTTGGTAGATTTAGATAACGTTCGTGGTAATGCAACTCAGGGAATTCACGCAGCAAGTGCGGGTGGAGTATGGCAAGCTGTAGTCTTTGGGTTTGCGGGAATTAGAGTTACAGAAAATGGAATTATTACCGCTCATCCCAATCTTCCCGCACACTGGAAACGTTTAAAATTCCGCTTGCAATGGCGTTCGGAGTGGTATCAAGTTGATTTAACTGCTTCTCAAGAAGATGACAACAAGGAAGTTGAAATCATTCCCGTTTCTGCCACTCCAATAATTTCTACCTCCCCCGAAACTTCTGCTTCTGATTCTAGTTCCATCAAAGGAATTATCTTCGACTTAGACGGAGTAATTACCGATACTTCCGAATTCCATTACTTAGCTTGGAAAAAGCTAGCAGATGAAGAAGGCATTCCCTTTGACAGAGAAGCCAACGAAGGCTTGCGAGGTATACCGCGTAGAGAATCATTGATGGCTATTTTGCAAGGTCGTTCTGCAAGTGAATCACAGATTCAGGATATGATGGAGCGTAAAAATAAATACTACATCGAACTGATGCAGAGTATTACACCCAACGACTTGCTTCCCGGAGCAGCTGACTTACTAGAAGAATTGCAAGCAGCAGGAATTAAAATAGCTTTGGGTTCCTCCAGTAAAAACGCTCGCACCGTAATCCAACGCTTGGGAATTGCAGATAAATTTGTGGCGATCGCCGACGGTTACAGTGTAGCGAAATCCAAGCCAGCACCAGATTTGTTCCTCTTCGCAGCCCAAAAGTTAGGAGTGTCACCACATAACTGTATAGTTGTAGAAGACGCAACGGCAGGAATCGAAGCAGGGCTTGCTGCCGGGATGAAAGTAGTAGGATTAGGGCCAAACGAGCGAGTCGGTAAAGCTCATATCGTATTGCCTAGTTTAGAAGGCGTTACTTGGAAAGATTTGCAACAGCATTTAGCTAATTACGATACACAGGTTGGACGGATAAAAGCGAAAATCTAATAATTGAAAGAAATTAGACTTCGCATATCGCATTATTGGAATTTGAGGATGTTTCTGTAGATGGTTTAGCCATCTGAGAAACATCTTTTTTTTATAATATTAGTAGTTGACAGCATGAATTATGAATGGTTCGTTTTTCTCGCAACTGTGTAAAGACGTAGCATTGCTACGTCTCTACATTTTTAATTTATTCGGAATAATTTTCCATCGAAGGGCAAGAACAAATCAAATTCCTGTCACCGAAAGCGGCATCAATGCGCCCTACAGCAACCCAAAATTTATGTTCTCGCGTCCACGGTGCGGGGTAAGCGGCTTGTTCGCGGGTGTAAGGATGATTCCATTCACCTACAATTAAACTTTGGGCGGTGTGTGGTGCGTTTTTCAAAACATTGTCTTGAGCATCCACTTTACCCGCTTCAATTTCAGCTACTTCCTCGCGAATAGAAATCATCGCATCGCAGAATCTATCTAATTCCTCAAGGGATTCGCTTTCAGTTGGTTCTACCATTACGGTACCTGCTACGGGCCAAGATACTGTAGGAGCGTGGAAACCATAGTCCATCAAGCGTTTGGCGATATCATCAATTTCGATATTCGCCGATTTCTTCAAGGAACGTAAATCCAAGATGCATTCGTGAGCGACTAAGCCATTTTTGCCTGCATACAGCACGGGATAATGTTTTTTTAACCTTTTAGCCATGTAATTGGCATTAAGAATAGCCACCTTGGTTGCTTCAGTTAAACCATCTGCACCCATCATGGCAATATACATCCAAGAAATTACCAAAATACTGGCACTACCCCAAGGTGCGGCAGAAACCGAACCATTTGAAGAATCCGCTACTGGATTTCCGGGGAGGAAGGGAATTAAATGAGCGGCTACGCCAATTGGTCCCATGCCCGGACCGCCGCCACCGTGGGGAATACAGAAGGTTTTGTGTAAATTTAGGTGACATACATCTGCACCAAAATCACCTGGACGACAAATACCAACTTGGGCGTTCATATTCGCACCATCCATGTAAACTTGACCACCGTGGGTATGGACAATTTCACAGATTTCTTTGATTCCTTCTTCAAATACCCCGTGAGTTGAAGGGTATGTCACCATCAAAGCAGCAAGTTCGTTTGCGTGTTTCTGCGCCTTTTCTTTCAGGTCATTGATATCAATATTACCTTCAGAGTCGCAAGCAACAGCAACAACTTTCATACCGCACATTACCGCACTCGCCGGGTTTGTACCGTGAGCAGAAGTAGGAATTAAGCAGATATTACGATGTGCTTCAGATCGGCTTTCGTGATATCTCCGAATCGATAAAAGCCCTGCATATTCTCCTTGAGAACCGGCGTTAGGTTGCAGAGAAATTCCCGCAAAACCCGTTATTTCTCCCAACCATTTTTCAAGTTGCTCAAATAGCAGCGAATAACCTTGCACCTGTGATAAAGGAGCAAACGGGTGAATTTTACCAAACTCCGCCCAGCTTACGGGTATCATTTCCGCAGTAGCGTTGAGCTTCATCGTACAGGAACCCAAAGGAATCATCGAAGTAGTTAACGATAAATCCTTGGCTTCGAGTTGATGCAGATAGCGCAATAATTCCGTTTCCGAATGATAGCGGTTGAAAATTGGGTGAGTCAGGAAGTCGGATTTGCGAGGGAGCGGGAGATAGGGGGAGAGGGGGGGAGGGGGAGAGGGGGGGAGGTTTTCTAAAGAGAAAATTTCTAGTAAATCTTCTACATCTTCTTCCGTGGTGGTTTCATCTAAGGAAATTCCGACGGAATTATCGTCGAAAATGCGGAGGTTGATTTTCTTGTTTTGACAACGTTCCAAAATCTCTTTTTTACTGCGCTTTCCTAAATTAACTCGCAGCGTATCGAAGAAATATTCATTTTCAATGCTGTAATCAATTTGCTTCAATCCTTCAGCTAAATTAGCAGTTAAAAAATGAATCTTTTGAGCAATCTTCTTGATTCCATCTGGTCCATGATAAACCGCATACATACTTGCCATCACGGCTAACAAGACTTGTGCGGTACAAATATTGCTGGTTGCTTTTTCGCGCCGAATGTGCTGTTCGCGGGTTTGTAATGCCAAACGCAATGCGGGTTTACCTTGAACATCCTTTGATAAACCAACAATTCGTCCCGGCACCTGCCGCTTATACTTCTCCTTCGTTGCAAAATACGCCGCATGAGGTCCCCCAAACCCCAACGGAATACCAAAGCGTTGAGTACTGCCAACAGCAATATCAGCGTCAAATTCCCCCGGTGGAGTCAACAAAGTTAAACTCAAAGGATCGGCAGCTACAGTTACCAAACCACCCGATTCATGAACCTTAGCGACAAAATCGGCATAATCATAAATCGCGCCGTCGGTAGCAGGATATTGAACAATAGCTCCAAAAATTGGTTGAGAAAAATCAAAAGTTTGGTGGTTCCCAACAACAATATTAATTCCCAAAGGTTCTGCCCGTGTCCGCAACACGGCGATTGTTTGGGGATGACATTCTTGAGAAACAAAAAAGGTATTAGCTTTGTTTTTGCAAACACCATAACTCATACTCATTGCTTCCGCTGCTGCCGTAGCTTCATCAAGCAGCGAAGCATTAGCAATTTCCAAACCCGTTAAATCGGTAATCAAAGTTTGGAAATTCAACAAAGCCTCAAGTCTTCCTTGAGCAATTTCCGGTTGATAAGGAGTATAAGCAGTATACCAACCAGGATTTTCCAAAATATTTCTTTGAATTACCCCTGGAGTAATACAGTCGTAATACCCCATACCGATAAACGAACGAAAAACTTGATTTTTTTCAGCAATTTCCTTCAAAGTTGTTAATGCAGCATATTCGCTTTGTGCTGACGGTAAATTCAAACTACCATCAGTGCGAATCGTTTGCGGAACCGCTTTATCGATCAATTGCTCCAGGCTATCAAAACCCAAAACCTTCAACATTTTAGTGACATCATCAGAACTTGGCCCGATATGTCTTTGGGCAAAAGAAGTCACAGAGTGAGATTCTTGTGCGATCGCTTGCTCATTATTAAACGAATTACGAGGGGCATAAATTACCACTAACTGATTTCTCTCCACACGTTACTACTTAATATTCTGCAACAATTATGTGAACAGTGAACAGTGAACAGTGAGCAGTGAGCAGTTAGGAAGAAAGGTTAAAGGTTAAATGTCCCCTTGTCCCCTTGTCCCCTTGTCCCCCCTCTACCCATCTCCCCATCTCCCCATCTCCCCTACTTCCCTTCCACTTTAGAACTATACTCAGCCGCGCTCATTGCGTCATCAATATCGCCGGGGTTTTCAACTTTGACTTTTATCAACCAACCTTTACCGTAGGGTTCATCTGCTAAATTTTCCGGAGCGTCAACCATTGCGTCATTACATTCGGTGACGGTACCAGTTACGGGTGAATTCAAGTCTTCTACAGCTTTTACAGATTCAACCGTACCAAAAGTTTCTCCTTTAGTAATGCGATCGCCAACTCCGGGTAATTCTAAAAATACGATATCTCCCAACTGATCTATAGCAAAAGCACTAATTCCAATAGTCGCATTTTCACCTTCAAGACGCACGTATTCGTGACTATCTAAGTATTTCAAATCTTCTGGATATTCAAAAGCCATGTTATTCTCCCCAGTTATCAGTTATCAGTTATCAGTTATCAATTACCAGTTATTCTTTGATAATTGTTCATTGTTAATTGTTCATTTACTAACGCGACTTGTTGACTTATAAAACGGACGCTTCACTACAGTTGCGGGATAAGTTTTACCGCGAATCTCTACTTCTAATTGGTTATCGACTTTTGCTAGCTCTGTAGTTACATATGCTAAAGCGATGGGATAACCAAGTGTCGGCGATAATGTACCGCTGGTGATTTCTCCGACTTTTTTACCTGCGGATAATACGGGATAGCCATGACGGGCAATATTGCGTCCTTGCATTTGCAGACGTACCACTTTACGTTGAACCCCGTTTGCTTTTTGCTGTTCTAATGCTTTACGTCCGATAAAATCGCCTTTCGTGTCTAGATGAACCAACCAACCCAAACCAGCTTCTAAAGGAGTAGTGGTATCATCAATATCTTGTCCGTAAAGCGCCATAGCGGCTTCCAGTCTCAAAGTGTCTCTGGCACCCAATCCTGCCGGAATTACGCCCGCTTCAATCAACTTTTGCCAAAGCTCGATTCCTACACTTGGTTCAACCATTACCTCAAAACCATCTTCTCCGGTATAGCCAGTGCGAGCCAGAAAAGCAGGTTTACCAAGTACTGTTGCATCCAAATGACCGTATGCTTTGACAGGTGTCAAATCTTCTTCTACAAATTTTTGCAGAATTTCTGTAGCTTTTGGCCCTTGAATCGCTACTAAAACCTTTTCCGTCGATAAATCTTGGAATTCTATCTGCTGAGTATCGAGGTGTTCGAGCAACCATGCTTTATCTTTAGCCGTAGTTGCAGCGTTAACTATAATAAATCCCTTTTGTAAACCAGTATTATCTTCGCCTTGATAATAAAAAATTATGTCATCAATAATCCCACCTTTCGGATTCAATAACACAGTGTATTGCGCTTGACTTGGTTGCAGACGGCTTAAATCCGAAGGAACCAAACCTTGAAGTTGAGAAACTAAGTTTTTACCTTGTAAACTAAATTTTCCCATGTGGGAGATATCGAACATCCCACTCTCTCTTCTAACAGCCTCATGTTCTTTAGTAATACCAGAAAACTGAACAGGCATTTCCCAACCGCCAAAACTGGTAAGCCGCGCGTTCAATTCTTGTACAGCCGTAAATAAAGGCGTTCGCGCCAAAGTCAAAGCGATTTCTTCTTTATTAGCCACAAACAACTTCGCTTTTTCTAGTCAACAACATATTTACATATCCTACGACGATGTTGTAGTTAGTAGTTAGTTGTTAGGGATTGGTAATTGATAATTGGTAATTAGACGCGGTTGCAAAAAAAAAGGGAGCGAGACGCTCCCACTACAAATATTTTCCTAACTCCTAACTTATCGCTCTCCCCCTCTCCCCATCCCCCCCTCTCCTCATCTCCTCATCCTCTTCGTTGCCAAGTATGATTAAATGTGGGTGTATTGAGTTTTATTAAGTAGAAATTTAGAGATAGATTATGAAATTTTGGCAAGTATTAACTGGCTTTGTCTTGGCTATTGTGGTGCTTTTCTATTCTTTGTCGGCTGAAGCTGCAAGTTCTTCTAGTATTTCTCGTGCGGCTGGAAATGAATTATCTGGTAAAGATTTATCAGGTCAAAATTTAGTCGGAGAAGAATATACTACTGTCAGTTTACAAGATACTAATTTTAGCAACGCTGATATGCGCGGTGCTGTTTTTAACGGTTCATTATTGCAAAACTCAAATTTTCACGGTGTTGATTTCAGTGATGGTATAGCTTATTTAACAAGCTTTACTGATGACGACCTCAGTGATGGAATTTTTACCAATGCAATGATGTTACGTACTATTTTTCGTAATGTTGATGTTACCGGCGCTGATTTTAGCGGTGCAATTTTAGACCGCGTAGAAATTCAAAAACTTTGCGAAAACGCCAGTGGTGTTAATTCAAAAACCGGCGTTTCTACTCGCGCTTCTTTGGAATGTAAGTAGAGGTGATGGGGAGATGGGGGGACAAGGGGACAAGGAGAATTTTGACCTTTGACCTTTAACCTTAGTAACTCCTAACTCCTCACTGTTAACTGTTAACTGTTCACTGAGCCTTCTTCTCTTCAACTTCAGCTTGCTTATATTTACCTGGATATTTACGACTGAAGTATTCTTCCATGACTTGTTTTGCCATTGGTGCGGCGACGCTACCTCCACCACCTCCGGAGTGTTCGGCGAATGCTAATATAACTACTTCGGGTTTGTCTACGGGCGCATATCCGCCATACCAAGCATGATTTGCTTTGACACGACTTGGTAACCATGCTTCTGCGGTTCCGGTTTTACCCGCATTTGGGGGAAGCGTTGGCGAATTCATTAACTTAGCGGTACCGTCTGTAATTACTTCTCGCAATCCTCTTTGAATCATTTTTGTGGTTGAAGGCTTCATCCCGATGTTTTCCCGCCATTTCTTTTTCTCTTCGTTGTCTTTAAGAACGTGAGGCTTGACTAAATAGCCGCCGTTTGCTGGGATGGCGAACATTCTTGCTACTTGTAAAGGTGTAGTTAGTAATGCTCCTTGCCCGATGGACATATTCACTGAATCGCCTACCGTCCAATCGCGTTTCCACAATTTTCGTTGATAAGCGTTATCGGGTACAAAGCCTCTTGATTCGCTGAAGGAAAATTCTGAGCCTGTTTGTAAGCCGAATCCGAATTTTTTAGTCCATTTTATTAATTGCTCACCCCCGACTCTTGCCCCTACTTGATAAAAGAATGTGTCGCTACTCCAAGCTAAAGCTCCTGAAAAATTCAAGGGGCCAAATCCAGCATGGTTCCATTCGTTAAAACGGTGTCCGCCAAAAACTCGATAACCGTAGGTTTGCAGTACTGTATTTGGATTAAATTTACCCGATTCCAAACCAGCTGCCATAGTAACAACTTTAAAAGTACTTGCAGGAGGATAAGCTCTGAAAGCACGATTGAGCATGGGATGCTGTTTACCTAAAAGTATTGCCTGCAACTCTTTTTGTGAAGGATTTTGTTTGGAAAATACGTTGGGATCGAATGCGGGATAGGACACCATTGCTAAAATCCCACCGTTGTTGGGATCTAAAGCAACAATTGTGCCGGTACGTCCTTGCAAAGCTTTGTAAGCAGCTTTTTGTAAATCCAAATCTATGGTTAATGCGATATCTTGACCGGCTTTTGCTTGCTTTACTCCTAATACTTTGAGCGGACGACCTTTACCGTCAACTTCCACTTGTTGACCGCCCCATTCTCCTCGTAAGGTAGTTTCAAAGGCTCTTTCTACACCCATCTGTCCGATTACGTCTCCGAGACGGTAGCCATCTTTCTTTTTCTCGGCTAATTGTTCTGCGGTTAGTTCGCGGGTATAACCGAGTAAGTGAGCTAGTTGTGCGCCATGAGGATAGTAGCGAACGGCTTCTCGGTTAATTTCTACATCCGGTAGTTCGCTTTCATACTCTTTTAAAGCCGTAATTTGAGCTAGATTGATATCGCGAGCAATCCTTACCAAAGAACTGGAATTCGGACCTGCTTTTTCTACTTGTTCTTGAATTTGTTTTTCGGGTATACCGAGAATTTGAGATAAACGCGGAGCTACTGTTTCCCAAGACTCTTTTTTATGAGCCATAGGCCACAAATATACGGAGTGAGGATAGCGAGTTGTAGCTAAAAGTTTACCGTTTCGATCAAAAACATTTCCTCGTTCTGGCTGTCGCAAAATTAAACGAATGCGATTTTCTTCTGCTCGCTTACTAAAGCTTTCTCCCTTAACTACTTGTAAATATGCTAATCGACTTAGAATTCCGCTTGTCAAAAACAAGGTAAATAATATTAAGAATATCGATTGGAAGCCTTTTCCTACAGTACGCGCATCTTTTTTCTTGCCGATTGATGGTAATTGTAATAAGCTCATAAAACAAAAAATATAGAGAAAATAGCTTTATCTGTATACAATTGTGCCTCCGTAAAAACCGGGAGACGACCGTTAAATATTTGGAAGATTATATTATGTTTTGGTGTATTTTTAGCTACGCCGGTGTTAGTTCGTAAAGAACCATATCAATTTTAGATTATGTCTACGGGTAAATCCGGGGATTCATCCAAAACTGAGCAGCGATGAATCGTTGATGAGACGAATGACTGACTTTATACTTCCAGAGGCAGCGCTTTGTAGCAAGTAATTTGTTTTTGACGTATACAATAAACCAAAGTGCCTATAATAGTTAGCGATTATAGACTATATATATTGGCGCAAATACGTACAAATACGCGGATCTAAACATAACTATGTCTCAAACGATAACCCAGCAGCAACAGGGTGTGACGACTTTTGAGTCGCTTGATGTCGAACTGTCTGGTGTATTCAAATTTTTCAACAAAGAACCGGCATTGCACGGAATAGATTTAGATGTCAGACAAGGAGAATTTTTTAGTATTCTCGGTCCTTCCGGTTGTGGAAAGACTACTATCTTGCGCTTGATTGCTGGTTTTGAAAGAGCGGACGCAGGAACGGTGTTTATTCAAGGTCGTCCAATGGCTAAAGTTGCCCCTCACCGCAGACCAGTTAATACGGTGTTTCAAAGTTATGCTTTATTCTCGCATCTCAATGTATGGGATAACATCGCTTTTGGCTTAAGGTTAAAGAAACTACGCAAAGCCGAAATTAACAATCGAGTCAAAGAAGCTTTGGAACTCGTGAAAATGGAAAGTTTGCGATCGCGATTTCCCAATCAGCTTTCTGGCGGTCAACAGCAACGGGTAGCATTAGCACGGGCTTTAGTCAATCGTCCTGCGGTTATATTGTTAGATGAACCGTTGGGGGCGTTAGATTTAAAGCTACGCAAAGAGATGCAGGTTGAGTTATTAAATTTACATCAAAATTTAGGCTTAACTTTTATTATGGTAACGCACGACCAAGAGGAAGCGTTGTCATTATCCCAACGTATTGCGGTAATGAACCAAGGTCATATCGAGCAGATTGGCACCCCTAACGATATTTACGAGCAACCACTCTCACCATTTGTAGCAGATTTTATTGGCGATACAAATTTGTTGGAAGGGCAAATAGTTGATGTAGACGCAGCCAATATTGAGGTTATTACCAAAGCCGGACTAAAAATCATTGTTCAACGCGATTCACATACCCCAACTGGCGTATCCCAAGATGTAGTATTGAGCGTGCGTCCCGAAAAAATACAGCTTTCTTTGTACAAGCCTAGCGTACAAAATAACTGTTTTGAAGGACGTTTGGTTAACATCATGTATTTGGGAACTCACGTTAATTATGTTGTTGAATTAACGCCTGTTTTACATATTGTTGTGATGCAGCCCAGTACATTTGGAATGTTGCCAGATCCCGAAACTCCAATTTATGCTTGGTGGGCAGAAAATGATTGTCTAGCTTTACTTAATAATTAATCTAGGAATTTATCGTAAATGTTTAAAAAATTTGTTTTGATAGAGAACAGGGAACAGTGAACAGTAACAACAATATTTTTAATAAAATATTTGTCTTGATATATCTGAAGGAAAAATAGAAAAAATCTAAAATAGATGATTAGAAGAAGAGAACTTTTGACAGGGTTAGCTGCACTTTCTGGATTAATAACTGCAAGTTGCGGTTGGAGATTGGGTAACGTAAGAGCCACTTCTCAAGAAGCTGGTGCGCTTGATGAATTGCATCTTTATACTTGGACTCAATACACAGATAATCAATTATTAAAAACTTTTAGCGCTCAAACTGGGATCAAAGTACTCGCAGATGTATACGATGCTAATGAGGTCATGCTTGCTAAATTACAAGCAAGTGGTGGTGGTACTTACAGCCTGATTTATCCATCCGACTACGTAGTACAAAAGATGGTAGATAAAGGATTATTAAAGCAAATCGAACCCAAGCGTTTAATGGGCTTAGATAATTTGTTTGCCCGGTTTCAAAATCCCGAATACGACCAAAATAATACTTATAGCGTCCCCATGAGTTGGGGTACTACAGGCTTTATTTACAATTCCGAAAAATTAGAAACAGCACCGGAAGATTGGGATTATCTTTGGCAAAATCAACAAAAACTTTCTAAAAGAATCACTTTACTTAATGATGCGCGAGAAGTGATTGGTGGAGTTTTAAAAATGTTGGGTTATTCTTATAATTCAAAAAATGAAAAGCACATCGAAGAAGCTTACGAAAAGCTGCAAATATTAAAACCCGATCTAGCTGCTTTCAGTACCGATGCATGGCGAAATCAAATCATGTCCGGGGATTTACTTTTAGCAATGTGTTATTCATCAGATGCTTTTCAGATAACTAGAGAAAACCCCAAACTCAAATATATAACACCTAAAAGTGGTTCATCTTTATGGACGGATACAATTGCAATTCCCACAACCACCAGTAATATAGATGGTGCCTACGAATGGATTAACTTTATGTTAAAACCAGAAGTAGCAGCCCGCATGAGTCAACGTTTAGGTGTTGCAACTCCAAACCGCGCCGGTTTTGAATTATTGCCCGAAAAAATCCAGAATAATCCAACTTTATTTCCACCAGAAGAAGTGTTAGAAAAATGCGAACGTCTTAGCCCCGTTGGTGAATTTGAAGAAGTTTACCAGCGCTATTGGACTAAATTAACAAGCGGTTGATGTGAGTTAGGAATGTAGAGACGTAGCAGTGCTACGTCTGTTGGGAGTTAGGTATAGTTATACTTTGACGGATTGTATTTTAATATTGGTTGTTGAAATTTTAGGACTTGTTATCTTTTGTCGTTTATAATCAAAACCCGCCAAGGACTGCAAGTCCCTGGCTAATAGCTCAAGTCCATTAAAATGGACAAAAATCTCAACGATCAAATTCTCTGAAATTTAGGATTTACGAAAAGCCCCCCTTAACAAAGGGGGGTTGGGGGGATCTTAACGTTAGGAATACCAAATTTAACGTTGTGGTTGCCTAAGTGCTGAAACTTAGATTCGTTTTTCCAATTTTAATAACTCTTAACTCCTAACAGACGTAGCACTGCTACGTCTCTACATTCCTAATTCCTAACTCTTACATTCCATGACTACCAAAATCCAAACTTCCCAACCAAATGATTACCAGAAAATTAAAACCCGAAAATCGTCACAAAATTGGTTTCAAGCTTTAGTATTATTGGCACCTGCTGCCCTAACGCTTTTATTATTATTAGTTTTACCAACGCTGATAATTATTGAATTAAGCTTTGTACCGGGAATTAGACCTGGAGATATTGTAAATCCAAGTGGTTTTGAAAATTATTTACGCATTTTAGATCCTCTTTATTTACAGGTAATTAAACGCTCTTTACTTTTAGCTTTAGCTACTACAGGTATTTGTTTAGTTATAGGTTTTCCGGTTGCCTTTTGGATTGCACGGATGGCTCCAAAACGATGGCGAAATCTGCTACTTTTAGCTTTTATTCTACCTTTATGGACTTCCTCGCTACTTCGTTCTTATGCTTGGATTACAATTTTACGTCCCACAGGTTTACTTAATACTGTATTAGCAGATTTCAATTTACCAACTTTAGATTTACTTAACAGTACTCAAGCTGTATTAATTGGTATGAGCTACAATTTGCTGCCTTACATGGTGTTAATTTTATATGCTTCCTTGGAAAGACTAGATCAACGCTTGCTCGAAGCAGCATCCGATTTAGGAGCAAATTCCATACAGGTGTTCGCGAGAGTTACCGTACCTCAAGTTTTGCCCGGTATTGCTGCTGCTTCGATGCTGGTATTTATCACTGGTTTAGGAGATTACGTTAATCCCGAATTACTCGGTGGTGCAGCTAGCATGACAGCCGCACGGTTAATTTACAATCAATTTCTTGGTACCGCTCAAAATTGGGGTTTTGGTTCCGCCTTGAGTACCGTGTTGATTTTGCTGGTGAGTTTGGCGATCGCCTTTTTAATCAAGTTTGGTGAGGGCGCACCCGAAAGATAATTTTTTTCATATACAAGGTAAGTCTAATAAAGCAGCAGATATATTTTCATAGGATGATTTTTAGCCATCTATTCTATTAATTTAAAGGGGCTTGTAGTAGCACTTCAGTGCATCCAAATTCGGAGGCGCTGAAGCGCTACTACGAACTTTAATTATCTTTATATGATAAAGATAATCGAATTGTTAGCTCAAAATTATTAATTAATATTACTTCTTTTCTCTTAAGATTGTACGTCTTTAGTTAGAGTGCAAAAATAAATTAATACGCTATCTCTAAAAGAGTAAAAGGTAATAAAGCAGATTTAAAGCTTTTCCTTTTGCTAATTAGCCATGCAAAAAAACAACATTAAACTTATCGGAGCTACCATGTCAGAATTAATTAAATCTGTTTTAGATAGTGCAGAAAAAAGTGATTTCCGGTCTTTTTTAAGCGATTTACGACAGCAAGAAAATAGCTATTTACTGCGTAACGATATACTTAATGCTTATAGCGATTATTGTTCTAAATATAAAAAATCTGAAGAGTTTTATACGGGTTCTAACTTAAGTAAATTAATTTACTATACTCAAGAAATTATTCGAGAAGAATCAAGCTTTTGTTTTATTATTCGTCCCAAAATAGCTTCTCAAGAAGTCTTTCGCTTAACGTCTGACTTAAATATTGAGAATATGACGACAAAAGAATTATTGAATGTACGCGACCGTTTTGTCAATAAATATAATCCGCAAGAAGGCGATCTATTAGAGCTAGATTTTGCTCCTTTTTATGACTACTCTCCACAGATTCGCGATCCGAAAAATATTGGTAAAGGAGTAGAATTTCTTAACCGCTATCTCTCAAGTAAGTTATTTGCAGACTCCAAACAATGGTTAGAAAGTTTATTCAACTTCCTACAACTGCATGAATATAACGGCGTTCAACTGCTAATTAATAGTGGTATA
This sequence comes from Calothrix sp. CCY 0018, assembly GCF_963920925.1. Taxonomy (NCBI): domain Bacteria; kingdom Bacillati; phylum Cyanobacteriota; class Cyanophyceae; order Nostocales; family Calotrichaceae; genus Calothrix; species Calothrix sp. CCY 0018. The sequence continues at coordinate 49,871 of NZ_CAWUDI010000003.1, forward strand.
AAATCTCAACAGCATCTTTCTCAACAACTTAAAAATGCGATAGATTTTGTCGGAAATCGTTCACAAGAGGAATCTTACGAAAGTTTTCGCTTTCAGTTGCAAACGATGGGCTTTGAACCAGGTTGGGGTAATACATCTGCTCGCGTTTTAGAGACTCTAAATATTCTTGACGAATTAATGGATTCTCCAGATCCTCAAACCTTGGAAGCGTTTATTTCCCGGATTCCGATGATTTTTAAAATTGTCCTGGTGTCTTCTCACGGTTGGTTTGCCCAAGAAGGAGTTTTAGGTCGTCCAGATACTGGCGGGCAGGTAGTTTACGTTTTAGATCAAGCTAAGACTCTGGAAATACAACTCCAAGAAGATGCACAATTAGCAGGTTTAGAAACATTAAATGTTGAGCCAAAAGTCATTATTTTAACTCGTCTGATTCCTAATAGTGACGGTACTCTTTGTAACCAACGTTTAGAAAAAGTCCACAGTACCCAAAATGCCTGGATTTTACGGGTTCCGTTTCGGGGATACAATCCTAATATGACTCAAAACTGGATTTCCCGGTTTGAAATTTGGCCTTATCTAGAAACTTTTGCTATTGATGCGGAAAAAGAACTATTAGCAGAGTTTCAAGGCAGACCAGATTTTATTGTTGGCAACTATACAGATGGTAATTTAGTTGCATTTTTATTGTCGCGTCGTCTGAAGGTAACTCAATGTAACGTAGCCCACGCTTTGGAAAAATCTAAATATCTATTTAGTAACTTATACTGGCAAGATTTAGAAGATAAGTATCATTTTTCATTGCAATATACCGCCGACTTAATTGCAATGAATGCAGCAAACTTTGTTATTAGCAGCACCTATCAAGAAATTGTCGGAACAACCGATAGCGTCGGACAGTATGAATCTTATCAATGCTTTACCATGCCAGATTTGTATCATGTGGTAAATGGTATTGAGCTGTTTAGTCCCAAATTTAATGTAGTACCTCCAGGAGTTAATGAAAATTGCTTTTTCCCTTATTCGCGAAAAGAAGAACGGGTTGAAAATGATTCCCAAAGATTGTCAGAATTGCTCTTCACTTTAGAAGATCCAACTCAGGTATTTGGCAAACTTGACGAGCCAAATAAACGCCCATTATTTTCAATGGCGCGTTTGGATAGAATTAAAAACCTTACGGGTTTAGCAGAATGTTTCGGTCAAAGTAAGGAATTACAGGAGCGTTGTAATTTAATCTTAGTAGCAGGTAAATTGCGCGTTGAGGAATCGGGAGATAACGAAGAACGCGATGAAATTATTAAACTTTATGATGCTATCGAAAAATATAACCTTCACGGTAAAATCCGCTGGCTGGGAGTACGTTTGTCTAAAGCTGATTCAGGTGAAGTTTACCGAGTCATAGCCGATCGTAAAGGAATATTTGTTCAACCTGCTTTATTTGAAGCTTTTGGTTTAACAATTTTAGAAGCTATGGTTTCAGGAGTGCCAACTTTTGGCACCCAATTCGGCGGACCTTTAGAAATTATTCAAGATAAAGTAAATGGTTTTTACATTAATCCGACAAACTTAGAAGAGACAGCCAGCAAAATATTGGATTTTGATGCCCAATGCCTTAAAAATCCTAACTATTGGAATGAAATTTCTCAGGCTGGTATAGATAGAGTTTACAGTACTTATACTTGGAAAATTCACGTTAATAAATTGCTGACATTAGCGCGAATTTATGGTTTCTGGAACTTTACTTCTAAAGAACAAAGAGAAGACTTGCTGCGCTACCTCGAATCATTATTTTACTTAATCTATAAACCAAGAGCGCAACAACAATTAGAACAGCATCAATATCGCTAAATATATAGTTAAATACTTACGCCCTCCTCGGCGAAATTGCCGCCTTCGCTTCTTTGCCAAGGATAAATTGGGCGATCGCCAAGCATGGGGATTTCCATCGAGTCTTTTTTTGTATGCAATGCTGCATATCTTGTCAATTCTCGCCAAGTCCGAGATCCAACTATCCCATCAGCGCTCAACCGTCGATTCGCTTGAAAGGCTTTTACCGCTGTCTCTGTAAGTACATCAAACCTTCCATTTATACTCACGCCGTAACGATTATAAGTCAACAGCGTTTGCAATACTCGGACAGCATTCCCACTATTGCCATAACGTAAAACTGGTAGCTGTTGACCTTGATAATATTGCGCTAGTAAACGCTCTTCTGCATCATATAGGGGCTTTTGTGGCATATCCCATTCTTTCCTCACATATGGGATTTTGTTTAACAAAGGCTCGGCATTCATAGAATATTTTGATCCAGGAGAAAAAGTAGCTTTTCTCTGATGCTTCTCTATTGAATTATCAAAACCCAGTCGAGAAATTTTGCTTGAAGCAATTGGAAGTCTTTTTTGATACTTTATTGTAGACGCGGACAAGTTGGATCGAGATCCGTTACGAAAAACAAAAGTAGACAAGTGCTGACTAGATAAGCCTTGATAAACTTTTTCCGGTTGAACGTTAACTAGAGAAAATGTAGGCAGAAACGGTTGCCCCTGCGTTACAAAGCTTGCCACCAGCAAACCCAGTACGGTCATCTATTTGACCTCCTAATACCTACACTACTTATGACAGCACCATAAGTTTACATCCGGAAAAACTCTTAGAGCAAATGTATTATAGAACACTCCCACCAACATTTTTTTTAAGGTATGATTCAAAGTATTCTCTTCTACATTGTTATTACCTTGTTAATTCTTGCCAAGTTTGTTGTCCAACTACACCGTCTACAGTCAAATTCCGGTTGCTTTGGAAAGCTTTTACGGCAATTTCTGTAAGTGCGCCAAAATTTCCATCAACTCTAATACGATAACCATTGGCTATTAGCAGTCGCTGTAAAACTCTGACGGATAGCCCGGAAGTACCGAAACTCAAATTAGGCAATCTTTGATCGTAGCTGACAAAAAACTTTCCTGAGTTCGTTTGTCTGGGATTAGGACTTCCTGCAAAAGTCTGTTGCAATTGAGGAGTAACATAGGGAGTATTTTCGATAGCGTCTGTCAAACTAGGTGGAGAAGTTGAAGGCAATATAATCTCTCCCTTTGTTGAAATTGAATTGTCTAGCGAGGAAGTTTCTAAAATAATTGGCTTTTGCTTTTTTGTTACAGAAATAACCTTACTCGCCAACCGACAACAATCAACGGAGTAAATTCTATTTCTAATTTTTCTAAGTACATCCTCATTCTTTTTAGAAAAAACTGTTGAGGCTATCTGAATTCCATTTGGCCCAATAAATTCTGGTGGTGTTATGCGAGCAAGAGTACAATTACCAGCTGATTGAATCAGATTTGATTCTTTAACGCCTAAATTAAGCTCAACTGCTGTTTCATTAAATAAATAGGGCACAGATGGATGTCCTCTTGTAAGGGCGCTTGCTATCAGCAATCCAATATCATTCATGGTATTTCATTTTACTAATACCCATATTTTCTTTACACAGAGTTTCATACTGTTCTTCCGGAAAACTGCGTACTTATACTTAAAAAAAAATATTATTGGCAAAAATAGAAGTATGTAGATGCGAGCGCGGATATTTTTCAAACATTTTTCTTTATATTGAGAATAGGGAACATCCCTTTAAGGTAAACACAAATAGTAACGCCCTTGAGATATTCCTTTTTGATGAATATTTCTTCGTTTTTGATTCAATCTGTGAACTTTATTTGTATTTGTGCAATTGTAATCTGCAACTAAATTATAGAACTGTAATTACTGTTACCCACTACAAAATCTGTCACAATATATCTTGAATTTAAAAAAAAAAGTGCTTTTTAATATCTTTTATACTTGCATTCAATTTTTAATCGGGAAATAATCCATAATATAATCCGAAAGTATTAGGCAAAAAAACTTACTGCTAAGTATATAGATGTAATTAATATAAATTAGTGCCTGAAATTAATATATACATCAAACTAAAGATTAGATTTAACTACAATCAAGCATAATTAAACTTACTTAGATTATTGATTAGTATTTCATTTAACAGGAAATTGCAATTAGATAACTGTAAATACTACTTAGTGGTAGTTATCCATGAACATTGTTGTTTAAAATTGTGGTTGTAAAAAGATTGAGTTTTTTAGATTACCTTGAACAACCGTGTTATTCGCATTAAATATAGAGTATTAGGCATCACAAAGTCATAAATCCTTGATATTAACTAAGCTCTTCTCAAAAAAACGGATTCAGTCGGGGGAGCAAGACGCTTCCACCACGAAAACCCCTCATATTTAATATGGTGGGTAGTATTCCTTTGCATTAGTTTTAAAGGGTTTGTAGTAAGTCCTTAAGAAGGATAAATCGCTTACTACGAACCTTATCAAGGGTTTATTGTATGTAAACACCAAAAATTCTTTTCTCCCCCCTCTCCCCCTCTTCCTCCTCTTCCCCTGCCTACTCCCTACTCCCTACTCTCTGCTCCTGATTTAAGTTAATAAAGCTTTAGATGTAAAAGGAGAGTCACGACGCAATATTTTGATTAAATAAATAATTTGATGGAATTGCTGCATTTTTCCATAATCGCGAAAATATTCGGCAGCTTGAAGAAAATCAATATGTGCTTCAGAGTGTCTACCACTTTTATACAAAGCAAAACCTCTGCCAACATAGGCTGCACCTTGTTTGCGATTTAGTCGAATTGATTCGGTAAAGTCATCGATCGCTAATAAATATTTGTTTAGCTGACGAAAAGCATAACCCCGATTGCAATAATAGTTTGCATCTTCCATACCTAAAGCAATTGCCCTGCTAAAATCTTCAATAGCCAACTCAAAGTTTTTTAACTGTAGGTAGGTTTCGCCTCTATCGTTATGTATGGCTACTTGTAACTGAGTATTATTTTCAGATATTAATTCTAATGCTCTGTTATAGTCACTGAGTGCTTTTTGATAACTTCTTTGCTCGAAATATACTAAACCCCTGTCATAGTAAGCCCGGAAGTCATTTGGATTAGTTGTCAGAAAATAATTAAAATCGGCGATCGCGGCTACGGGTAATTGTAATTTATAATACGCTAATCCCCGATTTAGATAAGCTTCAAAAAAATCTGGGTTTTGCTCTAAAGCCGTATTACAGTCTGCGATGGCGTGCTGGTAATCTGATGAATGCAAGAAAGCTAAACAGCGGTTGTAATAAGCTTTAGTATAATTGGGATTAATCTCAATTGCCCGATTAAAATTTTCAATCGCTGCGGCGTATTGATCGCTTTCGAGTCGATCGATCGCTAATTCAAATAAGTCTTGCGAGCTATCCTGGTTTGATGCCAAAGCCCCACCCGGAAAGGAAAATAGCATTAGTACAATAACCATCACCAAACTGAGAGAGATTTGGTAAAACCGCATGAGTATTAGTAAAAAGATAATGGTTTACAAGAGAACTGTTAATACATAATAATTAGTGGCTTATAATTATTTTTGTCGTAGTTATCTATACGAAAAAACAAATATTAACCACTAAATTTTCGAGCTAGTTACTCTTAGAATTTCAAGTTAAACTTTTACCAACCTTTGTCAGCTTGAGCCAAAACATATTCTGCAAGGCTTTCTATCTGCTCGGAAGATAAACGTTTTCCCGCCCTCAGGCATTGCATTTTTACCATTAACTACTTGGTAAACAATTGCATCTTTAGAATACATATCGTATTTCTCAAGAGCATCTTTTTTCAAAGTTTTCTGTGCATTAACTAAATTTCCTCCACCTGCATGACAAGCCGCACAATTTTGTTTAAACAGCTTAGCGGCTTCCTCGTGAGAAGCAGCCATAGCCACGGGTTTAAATACGGTTTCTTCTTTAGAAATTACTTCAACAGATTTAGCAGCTGTTGCAGTTTCAACAGGTTCGGTAACTGTCTTAGTTTTCTCAACCATCTTTGTTACTTCTACAGGAGCAACTGTAGCTTGAATTTCCTCACCACAAGCGTAAGTGACAAACAATAAAGGTATCACCAAAAACACAATATACAGTATTCTTTTCATAGATATTTTTGCTGTAATTAACCGCTGTAAAGCAATTTGCACGCTCAAGCTTATCGCTAAATATGCGGTTATTAAATGACAGAAATATACAAATAGGAAAAGAGTCAATGAGGAGTTAGGAGTTAGGAGTTAAGAGTTAGGAGTGAGAAATTTTGGATTTTAGATTTTAGATTTTAGATTAGGAATTATCTTCCCCTTGTCTCCTTGTCTCCCCATCCCCCCATCACCCCATCTTCAAATGGTTGACAAATGTACTCATAACGACTACGCTTAAGAAGTTGTATTTATCATCAGAGTTTTATTTATGCTGCCTAATAAAGAAGGTCAAAAAGTTCCTAACGTTACTTTTCGGGTTCGCGAGAACAATGATTGGAAGGATATCACCACTTCGGAATTATTCAAAGGTAAAACTGTGGCTGTGTTTTCTTTACCTGGAGCGTTTACTCCAACTTGTTCTTCAACGCATTTACCAGGATACAACGAACTGGCTCCAGCTTTTAAAGAAAATGGCGTGGATGACATCATTTGTATTTCGGTAAACGATTCCTTCGTAATGAACGAATGGGCGAAAAATCAAGAAGCAGAAAATGTGACATTAATTCCCGATGGTAACGGTGAATTTTCGGAAGGCATGGGGATGTTAGTTGATAAAACCGATTTAGGGTTTGGTAAGCGTTCTTGGCGCTATTCAATGCTTGTGAAGGATGGCGTAATCGATAAAATGTTTATCGAGCCAGAAGAACCCGGCGATCCATTTAAAGTATCCGATGCAGATACAATGCTTAAGTATATTAATCCTCAAGCTGCAAAACCCCAGAGTCTTTTCATGTTTGCTAAAGAAGGTTGTCCTTTCTGCGCTCGTGCCAAAGAGATACTCAAACAACAAGGTTTAAGTTACGAAGAAATTACCTTGAACAAAGATTTTACTACTCGTGGTTTAAGAGCAGCTACAGGTGCAACCACAGTTCCTCAATTGTTTATCGATGGTAAATTAATCGGGGATTCCGAAGCGATCGCCGCTCACTTTGGCGCTAAGTGAACTTTGGCGCTTGTTATTCAAAAAAATTGAAATATACGGGAAAATATACGGAGACGTTGCACTGCAACGTCTCTACATAAATCATTTGATAATATAAATTGAAACCTAAAAATGATTTTTAATATTTTGATATTTTGATATTTTGTAATTAATCTTAATTTTTTATTAATTAAGTCAGAAATATATATTTGAACACATTTAGTTTTTTCACTAAAATATTACATAAAATGGTAGCAAGTGGAAAATATTAATAAAAATTGATGCTTGATATTAACACCATCGCAGAGTTTTCTCGCAACAACTGCGTAACAATTTGTGCCTTCTTGGTTCCAGCGAATTTAATCGCCACAACATCCACAATGATTCTTGCTGCACTTCATCGTCCGTTGTCTCAAGTTTCGCAATCAGTGGCTGTTGCTGGTTTTTTCGCAGCAATAATGATACTGCACGTTTACACCTGGTTTGCAATCGGTATCGTTGCCATTCCTACTTATATTTTATTGTGGTTAGCAATTACCTGTTTATTTACAAATTTGGGCGCGTTTTTATTTCAAAGACGTTACATTCGGACTTACTTTTTAATTGGCGATAGATGATTGGGCATTGGAGGGGAGATGCGGAGATAAGGGGACAAGGGGACAAGGGGAACTTTAACCTTTAACCTTTGACCTTACTTGCTCCTAACCCCTAACTCCTAACTCCTAACTGTTCACTGTTAACTGTTCACTGTTAAGAGTTCCCGCTTAAGTCTTCGCGCAATTGACTTACGACTTTATCGAGTCCGACTGAATGGGCTGCTTTGAATAAGATGCGATCGCCATCTTGGATGTATTGTTTTAAGCTGTTTGCTAGTTCGTCGTGGGTAGAATAGCACTGGATAGGGATGCCCATGCCACTTTTGGCTATGGCTTGTGCGTCGGTACAGTCAGCTAATACCATCAAACTATCTAAGTTTAGAGAGCTTGCTGTTTTACCTACGAGTTGATGCAAATATAAGGATTTATCGCCAAGTTCTTTCATTGCGCCTAATACGGCAATGCGTCTCTTTCCTGGTGTTTCAGCTAATAAATTCAATGCTGCAACCATTGCTTCTGGTGCAGCATTATAAGTTTCATCTAAGATTACCACGTCGTTGAGTAAGGTAAATTGCTGGGAACGTCCACCTGGCATATCTACCGCGACACCGTTTTTGAAACAATTCCAATCAATGCCTAATACTTGTGCAACTCCTAAAGCTGCCATGTAGTTGGCTGCAATATGTCTTCCCGGCATCGGTAAAGGTAAACGTAAACCGGCTATTTCCAAAGTATAGTTATCAATCAATTTACCGTGAATATCTCCCCCAGTGAAACCGAAAGTAATAACTTCGCCTTGCCAAGCTTTTGCAGCAGTTTCCATCAATAGAGGATTGTCGTAGTTGAGGATAGCTACCCCATCCGAAGGCATTTCTGCCAATAATTCACATTTTGCTTGGGCTATGGCTTCCTCCGACTTGAGTAACTCGATGTGCGCGGTTCCCACATTCGTAATTACGGCAATTGTCGGACGAGTTATTTGAGTAAGTTCGGCAATTTGTCCCAGCCCCCGCATCGCCATTTCGATCACGGCGTAATCATGCTCGGCAACTAAATCTAAAAGAGTTTTTGGTACGCCAATTTCATTATTAAAATTCGCATAAGTTTTGTGAACTTTTCCCTGAGTACCTAGAACCCCAGCAATTAACTCTTTGGTTGTGGTTTTACCCACCGAACCCGTTACCCCAATTACGGGTATTGAAAATTGATTGCGCCACCATTGACCAATTTTTTGATAAGCTTCCAAAGTATTTGTGACTTGCAATACGGGAAATTGCGGATTTTCGTATTCAAAATCAACAATTGCTGCACAAGCCCCTTTTTCGATTGTTGTAGCGACAAACTTATGTCCATCAAACTTTTCACCACGAAAAGCTACAAATACTTCTCCCGGATTAATAATTCGACTGTCTGTTTCTATACCAACAAAAGATTGTGCGAGTGCTGTTTCTGAAAGATTTACGCTTTTAGCACCAAGCAATTCAACTAGCTGTTTGAGAGTGGCAGAACAAGGCATAATACCGGGTATTTAGGATAATGATGCGTTAATTGATTCAGTTCACAGAATTGTTGAAATTACGAGGAGCAACCCTCGCAAACAAAGTCCTCTAATCCTATAGTTCTTTTAGGGAAAACATAAAGTACCGAATTTAACATTTTTACATATTGTTGTCACATCGAATCAAAAAAAGATGGGGAATTGGGAGTTAGGAACGTTTATATTTTCTCCCCCCTCTACCCCCTCTACCCCCTCTACCCCCTCTACCCCTACATTCATCCCCAGCAAAATGTACCACCACGAGTTGAGACTCATGATGGCACATTTCAAAAACATAGTTAGTTATTCAATTTTATTTATCGAGTTATGGTATTTGGAAGCAACTATTAAGTAAAAAATACAACATTAAGGTTTAATACAGTACTTTTCGATTTTCTATATCGCTTCTACCGATGCACTGCGGATGGAAAAATATTAAATTTTAACTCTGTCGTAGCTACTATCCCCGATTTTTGATCAACATCACTTCGATGATTTTTTGACCTATTTCACTGCGAATCCGTAAAGCTTGGTACAACTCAGTCAAGAAGTCTTCTTCTTCGGCAAGGATACCATCAGCCAAAACTAAATCGGTGGCGATCGCAAAAGCTGTTTCTCTTAAATCTTCCTGTATGGAGTCTTTGGCAGTATCAAATAGACTATTTACACCTTCGTGTCTAATAATACCTGACAATTGGTCAAGCATTGATTGCATCTCATCTTTAGAGTGCCTGTTTAACATCTTTAAATTAGACAAGGCTTGATAAATGTCGCTTGCTTGCTTTTGTGAAGGATTGCCGTCTGAAGCAACTGCAATTAAAGCAATAGCAGTAAAAGCTTCTGCCTGACTGAGTGCATTTTGTACTCCACCTTGAGAACCGGACGCTTTATCGAATAGACTCATTACAACTTATTCCTTAAATAGGGTCTTCGTAGCAGTGTATATACTTATTTTTTTTATTTTTAAGTAAATAAAGCTACCGAATAACTGTATAAGTATATTGTGCCCAAGATTAGTCCAAAGCGAACACTTGCACTCAGTTTTTTGATGAATTATTATTCTTTTTCCGTAGTTTTAATGAAAATGCTTGGGATAGGAATTGCCTCGGCTTTCTTTTTCTATTGTCTCAACAACTGCCAACCCGATTCCAGATATCGTAAGTAGCAACATTATTGAAGCCAAGAAAGCTTTTACGAATATGTATAGGGCTTCATCGAAGAAAATATAGGTGGTCATAACTTGTATACCTGAACTCTGTAGTAACTAACGCTCTGGCAGTTCTCCAATAGGTTGGCGTTGTATTTCCGCCAAGAAAACTTGCTTTACTGGTATCTTAACAAAACTTTAGCTTTCCAAGTGGTATCGTTATAACATTTTCTTTTAAAGTAATATGATTTTTATATGAAATTTAATTAATGCTGGTTTTATCGAGATTTGATTGTTTCAGAATATTGCTATTAAGTTAGATAAAAATATAATTAAATACAAGTTAAATTAGTTACAAGGGTATGATGTTATTTAATTTAATTCTTTTTTAATTCTTTCTTACTTTTTTTACAGTTTTTAATAGTCGAGGACTTACGCCATCGCAATGATTAAGTAAGTATTCCCAATAATATTCCCCCCAACACCCGCTAATTTGGCGACTTTGGGTAAGTTCTACAGTCTTCGAGAGGTAACAACAAAAAGGGAACATCTAATAGGAAACCAAAATATAATATTCGTTCCCGATACGATCGCGACCATTACTATATAACAAAATTGGGAGTATAAAAAATGGAATTAGCTTCCTACCTAATTAGTAAAATATTTCAAGAACGGGTGCAAACCGATCGCTCTTTATTGAATATAGAAATAGAGTGCGCTCGCCTTTTACTAAAATCTATATCTTTGGCATATAAAAAACCGATTTTCGACACTTTTACCGAAGAAATTACGACGTATATGTATCCTCGTCCAGCTAAAAACATAGCTGAGACAGCATCATTTATCAAAAATTCTTTAGAAGGGATGAAAAACGAACACGAATTAATATTAGTAATTTTAAAAAAAGATTCCCAAGAATTTTTAGGTTGTGCTGGAATTCATCGCATCAATAGCAAACACCCAGAATTTGGTATTTGGTTGAAAAAGACAGCCCATCATCACGGTTATGGCTTAGAAACAGTTACAGCCATGAAAAACTGGTGTGAAGAAAACCTAGATTGCGAATATTTTACTTACCCAGTGGATGAAGAGAATTATCCCAGTCGCAGAATACCAGAAAAATTGGGCGGGGAAATTGTGAGAACTTATCAAAAAAGAAACCTTAGCGGTAGGATTTTGAATCTGGTTGAATACAAGATACAGTTATCAGCGAACAGTGAACAGTGAACAATTATCAATCTTAACTCCCCATCTCCCCATCTCCCCATCTCCCCATCTTGCTTAGGAGCGTGAAAGAACTAATAGAAAGCATATTAATAGCAAGCCAAATATCATCAATAAACCTTGATTGCGTCTTATCCAATTATTGATACTTACATTCAAACTGGGTTTTTGATTTTTCTGCTGTAATTCTAATTTGCGTTCTTCTTCATTTTGATAAAGAGTACATTCTTTAGCGTGGGGACGTTTGGGATAATTACAAGTATCGTCAATATGGTAGGTACAGGTTTCGCAAAGATACTCATCCCCCGCAGCGCGATGTAATGGAATACCGGGATGTCCGTAAGCTTTAAGCTCAGTACGACAAAAAGGACAGGTAACTGCCTGAGAGTTTATAGTTTGTTTGCAGCGAGGGCAAGTTGTAGTGTCCACAGCCGATACCAAATGTTGTGTTTGAATATTCCGATTTTAACCGAACGGCGAACGGTTATCAGTTACCAATTACCAATTACCAATTACCAATTAATTATTTTTCATTTCTCGAATTTCCGCTCTCAATGCTTTGATTTCTTCGTGTAAAGCAATAATCGATTTGGAACTGGCTACTGATGCTTCTTCGTCTTCGGCATCTCTACCGATGAAAAACGTAGCTATTGATGCTGTAAAATAACCAAATACGGTGAAGGCATAGAGAGCTAAGATAAAACATAATACTCTTCCTTGGGGAGTTTGCGGGGAATAATCGCCTCCGTAAGTTATCATCAACATTGCCGTCCACCACAAGGCATCAAGGTAACTTTTGAATCCTTCTCCATCAGGAAGATTGCTTTCAAATGCATATATTCCCGCAGCACCTACGAAAGTCACGATTAGAGTTAGTCCTAAAACATAACCAAAGTTTCGCCGATTCATGGTAGCTCTCAAGGCTCGCATTCCGCGATTGAGGGAGCCGACTATCCGTAATAAACGTAGGGAACGTGTAGCGCGAGCAACTCTGGCTAAACGTAACACTCGCACAAATCTGAAAATTCTTAATGCTGGAACTAACAGGGAAATACCTATGAGCCAGTTATTTTTTAAATACTTAAGTTTGCGTGGAGATATGCTAAATGTAAATAGAAAATCAAAAATAAATATAATCCAGATAGTTGTAGAAACGGCATCGAGAAACGGATTTGTCCCCGAGATTAGTTCCACAACTAATAGCGCTAGCCATACAAAGCCCAGCACTATCATCGGTATTTCTAGCCAGTCGTCGACTTGTTGAACAAAATCAGTTAATTCTCGATCTAACTCGTATTTTTCAGTTTGATTTATTTGTGACATCGGTTGGTACTGTACTGTAAATTATTTTGCAATTCTTCCTCAAGAAAGCGATACAAATACCTTTGGGAAGATGCCTTTAGATAGATATTTTTAGTATTAATGAATAATTAAGCAGCCACATCCCGCTACAAGGAGAATTTTGATGAGTGTAAAGCAAATTTGGAGGTTATTAAAGGAAACCTTTAAAGAATGGAACGATGATAAAGCTTCTCGATTGGCTGCTGCTTTGTCGTATTACACGATTTTTTCTTTAGCACCATTGTTGATTATTGCGATCGCGATCGCGGGGGCTGTATTTGGGGATGAAGCGGCTAGTGGCGAGATTGTACGCCAGATTCAAGGTTTGGTAGGTAAAGCTGGTGCGGAAGTGATTCAAACGGCTCTGCAAAATGCTCAAAAGCCAGATACCCGCAATTTCGCTTCAATTATCAGTATTGCGGTTTTATTATTTGGTGCAAGTAACGTTTTTGCTCAAATCCAAGATGCACTCAACACGATTTGGGAAGTTGAACCAAAGCCAGGAAGAAGTATTTGGCAAACGCTTCGCAAACGTTTTTTATCTTTTGCAATGGTTGGTGGTGTAGGCTTTTTATTAATGATGTCGCTGATTGTCAATGCTGTTTTAACTGGAATGGTTAACTACTTTGGCAGTTTAATTCCGGGTTTTGATTTCTTGTGGCAATTTGCTAACTTTGCGATTTCTTTTGCAGTCATCACTTTACTGTTCGCTTTAATTTACAAATTTATACCAGATGCCAAAATTGCTTGGAATGATGTCTGGGTTGGTTCAGCTATGACTTCATTATTATTCGTAATTGGTAAATCTCTCTTAGAATTATATTTAGGTAGCGGTAGTTTCGGTTCGGCTTACGGTGCAGCAGGTTCGTTGATAGTTCTTTTAGCCTGGATTAACTACGCTGCTCAAATTATTTTCTTTGGTGCCGAGTTTACCCAAGTTTATGCCAGTAAATATGGTTCTCACATCGTTCCAGATGAAAATTCAAGGAGAGTACCTCAAGCAGATAAAGCAAAGCAAGGAATGAAGCGCAGAAATTCCTCTCAAGAATAATTTATAAGTTAGGCATTTCAGACGTTTAGATCCCCCCAACCCCCCTTAAAAAGGGGGGCTTTTCGTAAGTCCTATATTATACAAAAATTTAGAAACCCGGTTTTTTTGAACAGCCGGGTTTTTCTGTGTGTATCAAAATATATCAAAGATTTTTTAATTCTCATTTTTCTCAGAAAAACCTTACCAAAACCTTAGCTACCCATCATCAGCGACTAAGAGTCATCCTCGATAATCAATATCAGCAACCAAGAGATGTGCATAAATCATTTGCACTCATCCCTAGATAATTAATGTTCTAGCAAATCAATCAAAATCAACTTTGGAGATATCAAATCATGGAATTCATCAAAAATTGGGCTTTGTTCGTATTTATCTACTTTGCAATTTTATTTAGTGCTGATAGAGGTACAGCTAAGGAGTTTTTTGAATATATTTTTGTTTATGACTAAATTGTATGAAGCCGCGAAATTTAACTTCGCGTCTTTAACATTTAATTGCAAATTGATTTATCATCAATGCACCAATATAAAATTCCGATTAGTTTTTCTAAAGTCGTAGGTTGGGTTAGACGCACCACAATCAAAAATGATTAACCAGTTGATGTCCGATTGCGTCGTAACCCAACATCGGTGTTTTAATTTTATCGGAAATTCCCAACATACATTTATGGATGAAGTCGTAGGTTGGGTTAGACGCAGCTTCATATTTAATCATCAACCAATTAATTAGATTGCGTCGTAACCCAACATCGGTGTTTTAATTTCACACGGAATTTCCAACATACATATATAGATGAAGCGCCTTGTTTGCGGAAGGTTGTTTAATATTGTTTTAGGTTAAATTATTTGGTTTCGTTTTCCAAGTTATGTTGGGTTTCGTTCCTCAACCCAACCTACGAACTTTTTAAGATAGTTACAGACAAAGATATTGTCCGCGTTTCAATCCCTAATAGGGATTAGTGTAAGTTTCAACCTTCCCTACGGTACTATATTTTGGCTATATGGTAGGGTTTCAATCCCTAATAGGGATTAGTGTAAGTTTCAACCTCTTGAATTACATTTTTAGTAGATAGTAGGGTGTTATAGGCGGTTTCAATCCCTAATAGGGATTAGTGTAAGTTTCAACGATAATCTTATTCGCAATCTAGTAGTATTTTGATTGTTTCAATCCCTAATAGGGATTAGTGTAAGTTTCAACTTTGATTTGTGTAATAGCTCTTTTGAGCAGTCCTGTTTCAATCCCTAATAGGGATTAGTGTAAGTTTCAACCTTCGGATGCTTGACTAATATTGTCATCGGAATTAGTTTCAATCCCTAATAGGGATTAGTGTAAGTTTCAACTGATGTAGAAATAATCGAAAGGGTAAATGCTATTGGTTTCAATCCCTAATAGGGATTAGTGTAAGTTTCAACCGAATATTTGCAGCAGTATTTGAGTAAAGTAAAGTTTCAATCCCTAATAGGGATTAGTGTAAGTTTCAACCTTGCATCTTTACTTCCCATGAAGGGTAAATCATTGTTTCAATCCCTAATAGGGATTAGTGTAAGTTTCAACTATGTATCCAGATTTCTTTGCCCAAAATGTAGAAGTTTCAATCCCTAATAGGGATTAGTGTAAGTTTCAACCTCAGCACTAACAGGAATAGCTACTGAGTCATAGTTTCAATCCCTAATAGGGATTAGTGTAAGTTTCAACTTACCACCAAAAATCACTCATCAGCAAGGGCATGTTTCAATCCCTAATAGGGATTAGTGTAAGTTTCAACCTCCCCGGATTCCTTGCTCTCCTTGAATTCCTTGCTCTCGTTTCAATCCCTAATAGGGATTAGTGTAAGTTTCAACTTCCTCTTCTGGAGTAGGCATTCTGGTTTCTGTTGCGTTTCAATCCCTAATAGGGATTAGTGTAAGTTTCAACTTCACTCAAACTCTTTTCACCAAGAATTAGTAGCAGTTTCAATCCCTAATAGGGATTAGTGTAAGTTTCAACGATTCCGGTTTCATTCTTTCATCTTTTTCAGTGTGTGTTTCAATCCCTAATAGGGATTAGTGTAAGTTTCAACTAAAATGCCAGTGGCATTTTAAAACTTATGGGTATGTTTCAATCCCTAATAGGGATTAGTGTAAGTTTCAACAGAAACTTTGCAAGTCTTAGGCTTAATATCCTAAGTTTCAATCCCTAATAGGGATTAGTGTAAGTTTCAACCCCGTGTCATTGCCGTAGCTACTAATGGGTACCCCCGGTTTCAATCCCTAATAGGGATTAGTGTAAGTTTCAACTCAGCAGAATTAGTCGCTGTTGCTGTCAGATTTGTTTCAATCCCTAATAGGGATTAGTGTAAGTTTCAACAACAAAGGGAATCTGCCAAAAAGGAGCAGTTAAATGTTTCAATCCCTAATAGGGATTAGTGTAAGTTTCAACACCTAAGTCATTGCTCAGGCACGTAAATAATTCAGTTTCAATCCCTAATAGGGATTAGTGTAAGTTTCAACTAGCAACTAGAACCGTGGTTAGATATTGGTGTTGCAAGTTTCAATCCCTAATAGGGATTAGTGTAAGTTTCAACGATAGTGGGATTTTTGCGGAATTCGCGATCGTTAGTTTCAATCCCTAATAGGGATTAGTGTAAGTTTCAACCGGCGGTGACTTACTATCAAGCTGGAAAACTATTGTTTCAATCCCTAATAGGGATTAGTGTAAGTTTCAACGTAGTAGAAGTTTGCGGGTTAAAAATAAAAATAGTTTCAATCCCTAATAGGGATTAGTGTAAGTTTCAACTCCCTCGTAAGATATGAGTTTTTCCACCCCGCTAAGTTTCAATCCCTAATAGGGATTAGTGTAAGTTTCAACTGCTAGAGTTTGAAAGCCTTTGCATATGGAGTTTTCAAGGTTCGGTTTCGCGGATGGGGTAATCATAACACAAAAAATAGCGATCGCCCTCAACGAAAAACGCTGAAACTCGCTCTGTATACGGTTCGCGGATGGGTGCTGATTCATAAATGCTTTAAACGCTTGCCAGTAGGTTGATTCAGAGATTTTTTGCTCAGCTTGGTTTTGCAGAGCCTACCATCCGCGAAAAAAATAATTATTTCAACTCAAATAAGGACGAGCTAACATAAAACTCGAAATTGATTTAGAATCTACTGGCTCTCCTTCTAAAATCGCTTTTTCCAACTCTGCGGGAGTGACATATAAAACTTCTATATCTTCATCTTCATCTAAGTTGAGCGGTTCTTCCAATTTTTCTAAATCTTCAGCTAGATATGCATAGATAATCTCGTCTGAATAGCCTGGTGCTAAGTAAAATTTTCCTAAATTCTGCCATTTTCCGGCACGATAACCCGTTTCTTCCTGTATTTCTCGTTGAATTGTTTCAAAAGGACTTTCGTTTTCTTCTACTGTACCGGCAGGAAATTCCAACAATCTTCCACCAACTGCGAAACGATATTGACGCAAAAGTATTAATTTACCTTCTGATGTTACGGGTACGGCTAAAGCACCGCCAGGATGACGAATGCATTCCCAGTCTCCTTGTGACTTATTAGGTAGTCGCAAGCGATTTACTTCAAAATTAAATTTTCGCCCTTCGTAAAATAAACGCTGCTTTAATAGCTGCGGCAATTCTCTATCTAATGCCATAGTAATCGTTTAATTTTGTTCAACAACTAATCATTTCCACAAAAAACTTGATTTTTTATCAACTCTGTTGTATATTTTGACCGTCTTTGTACAGATACAAAAATTTTAAATTAAAATATACTCCGACTTTAGGAGGAAGATAATCCAAAATCTAAAATCTTAATTGTCCGTTAATAAATATACATCCGAACAGTCCACTTCTTTTACTAGTTCTTTTATCAGACGTTTGCTAACTGGCTCTACCCAATCTGGAGCTATTTCGGCTAAAGGTACCAGTACAAAAGCCCGCTGCGTCATTCGCGGATGAGGAATTTGTAGAGTTGGGGTATGTAATATAAAGTCATCGTATAATAACAAATCTAAATCTAAAGTACGCGCTCCCCAACGTTGTTTTCGTTCGCGTCCAAATTGATTTTCTATTTCTAATAAAATTTCTAACAGCTTGAAAGGTTCGAGATCGACGGATATAGTGACGCAGCCGTTGATATAATCTGGTTGTGCTGGCCCAACAGCTTTGGTTCTATACCAACTAGATTTCATCTTATATGTAATACCGGGTACTTTATGTAGAGTTTTTACAGCTGCATTTAAAATTGTCGTTGAATCCCCTATATTACTACCAAGGGCAATAACGCTATCATGCAATTTAATATATCTCCCAAATACAAAGAATTGCCTTGATATTATGATAAGTTACTTGATATTACTGATAAAAATGTGTTTTAAGATACAAATTGTTGGAAGGAAATCTAAAGAAAAGTTTCTAAAAGAGTAAATCTATTTAAAAATTTATAGGATATTATACTAACACGAGTATGGGGCAACAATCTAGAACGCTTTTCGTGGTGGTTAGACTGCAATTAGTCGAAGGGAGGAACTAACGTGGCGAAGTTGACCTCTTGGTTCAAGCAAAGAGCAAATAGCTTGAGTAACGGACTTAAGAATAAGCCGAGTTTAAAATCGGATCGAGTTGATAATAATTCTGAACAAATTACGCAAGAAACGCTCCCAAGCGAGTTGGTGGGAGCGAGGAAAGATGGAGATGATTCGCCTTCTACACAGTTAATTACTAAAAAATTATCGCCTCCTCCTCATTGGGTGGAGATAGAGGGCGATGCGGTACCTACTGAAGAATCACCAGAATCACCACCAAAAACTTTAAAGGGAAAAGCCAAGTTATTTTTAGGTAACACAAAGCATTTTTTGGGTGAAGCGAAAAAAGTTTCAAATAAAGTGCTTGATAAACTTCCCGGCAAGGGAAAACCGCTTTATCGTCGCTACTGGTTTTGGACTACTTTAGGTGTCAGTGGCGGGATAATGGCTGTCAGTTATGGTGTATGGTCGATAGATAAAACTTTACCTTCCAAAGACCAATTGACTGCTGCTTCCAGAGAAAAGACTTTGACAATTAAAGCTGGTAACGGTGCAATTTTGTATCAGCAGGGGGAAGCAACAAGGGAAAAACTGAAGATAAAGCAGATTCCCGATAGATTGCAAAAAGCTTTTATTGCTTCCGAAGACAGAAGATTTACCGAACATAATGGCATCGATGCCAAAGGAATTTTGCGGGCTGCTACTAGTAACTTGCGATCGCAAGATGTGGTGCAAGGTGGAAGTACCATTACGCAACAGTTAGCGCGGATTCTATTTCTGAATCGCAATAAGACGGTAAATCGCAAACTGCAAGAAATTCGTTTGGCTCAGAAATTAGAGCAAGAGTTAACTAAAGACGAGATTTTAGAACGGTATTTGAATTTAGTATATTTAGGCTCTGGTGCTTATGGTGTAGCGGATGCGGCTTGGGTTTATTTCTCAAAGCCTGTGGGTGATTTAACTTTGAGCGAAATGGCGACAATTGCTGGTTTGGCTCCTGCTCCCAACGTGTTCTCACCTGCGGAAAATCCAGAGGCTGCCAAACGGCGGCGCAATTTAGTATTACAAAGGATGCTAGAAGATGGATTTATTACAAAAGATGAGAAGCAAACAGCAGTATCGGAACCTTTAACTGTTAAAGCTAGTTTGCCCAAAAGATACAAAGTACAAGCGCCGTATTTTATCTCTTATATTCAAAAAGAATTACCAAAATACGTAGAAAAAGATGTATTAGAAGCGGGGGGATTAGTAGTAGAAACTACTTTAAATCCAACTTGGCAGGAAAAAGCAGAAGAAGCAGTAGACAAAACCTTGCGAAATCAAGGGCGCTGGCAGCGATTTAAACAAGCTGCAATGGTTTCCATAGATCCGCGCAACGGCGAAATTAAAGCAATGGTTGGCGGTAAGGACTTTGGTAAAAACAAGTTTAATCGCGTTACCCAAGCCCAAAGACAACCAGGTTCGACATTCAAAGGATTTGTTTATGCAGCAGCAGTAGCAGCCGGAAAAAATCCTATGGATGGTTATTTGGATGCACCAATAGTAGTTGATGGTTACGAACCGAAAAACTACGATGAAGGCTTCCGGGGCTGGATAAATATGAGAGATGCTCTCACTAGGTCAATTAATATTGTCGCGGTGAGAATATTAATGAAAGTAGGATATCAACCAACCATTGACTTAGCGCACAACATGGGGATTGAATCCGAAATCAAACCCGTTATTTCTATGGCTCTTGGTTCCAATGAAGTCAATTTATTAGAATTAACCAGCGCTTACGGTACGTTTGCCAATAAGGGAATGCATATAAAACCTCACGGTATTACCCGCGTTCTTAGTCGTAACGGTGAAGTAGTTTGGTCGGCAGATTTTAAAGGAAAACGAGGATTAGATGCTGATAGCTCGGCGATTACGACCTGGATGTTGCGAAACGTAGTCACATCCGGAACAGCTACCCGCGCTCAAATAGATCGTCCCGCAGCAGGTAAAACGGGCACCACCGACGAAGCTAGAGATTTATGGTTTGTCGGCTTTATTCCTCAATTAGTAACGGGTGTATGGCTGGGTAACGACAACAACAAACCCACCAATGGCGATAGCACCACCGCTGCTTACACTTGGCAACAGTTTATGAAAGAAGCTACCGATGGAATGCCCGTCGAGAAGTTTCCCGAACGACCTAAGTTAACTGGAAGAAAAGCTACTATCAAAGCACAGCCAATTAAACCCAGACGATTTATTACTAAGTCAGTACCTTCCTCAGACGATTCCGACGACGATACAGAAACCACAACTAATAGAAATTCTTCACGACGCAGAAGTACAAGAAGAAGTACTACTAATAGCAGTTCCCGAAGCAGTAGCAATCGTCGAACTAGGAGTACAAGAACTCGTCGCAGAAGAAGCACTCCTCAAACCCAACAAAAACCAACTACTAGGACGCGCCGTCGTCGCAGTAATACTAGTTCTGGTTCATCCAATAGAAATTCTTCAAATCCATCTCGCACTCAAAGACGCACGAGAAGTAAACCAACTTCCACAACAAGAAACAGAAGCTCATCACCACCAGTAAGGAGAAAACGTTCCTCGGCTCCTAAACCTAAGAAACAATCGGCACCAGCACCAAAGAAAAAATCAGCACCAAGTTCATCGGGTTCATGGCGTGAGAGGCTCAAGCCAGGGAGTTCACAGTGATGAGTTAGGAGTTAGGAATTAGGAATTAGGAATTATAAATTTTCTCCCCCCTCTCCCCATCTCCCCATCTCCCCCAAAATGGTACGCTGTATTTAATACATTCATAGGTAATGTTGCCTGTTTTAGGAGAAGAAATTCATGCCTTTATTAATGCAAGCTGCCACTCAAACAGGGGCTGAAAGTCCTTTTCAGTTTCCTTTGGCTTTCACGCTGGTTTATGTAGTTGGGTTTATAGCAGCTGTCAGTATTGGTTCGATCGCCTGGTACAATTCTAAGCGCCCTGCTGGTTGGGAAAGTAAAAAGCGTCCTGATTTTGTACCTGAAGTTGAAAAAGAAGATAATCCTGGTTTAGGTGGCAATTAGTTTAAGTACTTAATTTAAGTAAAAATAAAAAAATAAGCCGGAGAGTTGCTTCCTCCGACTTTATTTATGTAAAAGGTAATAGAAAATGGGTAACAGCGAACAGTGGGAAGAGATTTATTTCAAACTATAATTCCCTGAATCCCAAATAATCCAAAATCTAAAATAATATTACGCAGCAGCTTTCTGTTTGATTTTTTTGCTTGCACGTTTACGACGAGTTGCTACTAATCCAATTCCTACAACTCCAATCCCGAATATTGTAGTTGGTTCTGGAACTGATTTAGATGTAGTTGTAAGGCTTACCTTGCCACCTTGATTAAAAGCAATATTGAATAAACCTTCTGCTTGTTGAGCATTAACCGAAGGTAGAAAAGCAGATATTAATGAAGACAAATTATATTCATCTGCAATTCCTGAAAATTCTTGTGCTGTGAATTCTTTGATGAAATCATCTGGTGGAAAATCACCATCACCTACATAATTAGAATTATCTCCTGCTAATACGCTTGGTAAAATATTTTGATATTTATCTGGTACAAAAGCCTGGTTGACTGCAAGGAAAGGATTTGGGTTTGCTTTTACATCGTTCAAGCTTAAACTCTTACTAAAACCTAAAGCTCCGAAAGATGAATTAAAATCTGTTAGCTTGTAGCTGAATAAACCAGAATCCGCTCCTGTTTTTTCAGTTTTGGTGAAAGAAAATTTTCCCGTTGCTACTTCAGTCTTTAAGCTATTTGAGGTGATGCTAAATTCGGAAGTGTAAGACATAGTTGCAGCTTGCGCTGAATTCGCCATCATGGTTCCGGTTAAAGCAACCCCTGCAACAGTACTAGCTCCAAATAAAGCTGCTTTTTGAAAGATATTTGAAAACATATTGACGATTCCTAAAATTTTATACAGGTGATGATTAAACTGTTTGCAGCCTAACATCAACACTTTCAAAGTTTCCAGAGGAATCGTTACTTCTTCATCAAAGAAATAATTACATCTTCAAATAGCGGTATTTTTACCTGTAATAATGTTAGTTGACAACAATAATGTTAGTTGACAACCATTTCGGTGCGTTACGCTTTTCCCGTAACCCTCCGGAGACGTAAAATTTTACGTCTCTACAACCTGTCGGAATTAATGAAATTAATGTGGTTATCAAGATTGATAGATTCACAAAAAATAAGCCGAAGAGATAATCCCTCCGACTTGATTGAAATATTGATTACAGTTTTTTAGCTCAATTTATAACCAGAAGTCGTTTACTTCTTAGGTGGGTTAGTAGCGGGAACAGGTTTGTTATTATTTGTTCTTTCGCCAGCGGGTTTAGTAACGGTAACAGGTTTGTTGTTATCTGTTTTCTTACAAGCCTTAACCCTACCTGGTTTACAAATAACCATACCTCTTTTAAGACTTATTACCTTGGTTCCTTCTGTTTGCGATTGGCTAAAAGATGAATTTCCGGTTTCAACTTTGGTATTTAAAATATTTGAAGTTAGAGTTAATTCGGAACGATTAGAAGTTGCTGCTTGTGCTGAATTCGTTGTAAGGGTTCCAGTTACGGCAAAACTTGTTAGAGTTGCAATTCCAATTAAGGTTGCTTTTTGAAAGATTTTTGAAAACATATTTATTGTTTATAAAAAAATATTACTAAGCTGTACTGATATAACCTACAGCTTAACCACAAGGATTCCCACGATTTTCGGCAGTGCGATCGCATCTTTAATTAAGCTATAAATTTGTATTTATAACTAGTGTTTTTACTTAGACGAAGGGGTAGGAATTAGGGAGCAGTAAACAGGTAACAGTAAATGTGTTTATTCTATTTTCAAGTAAAGGATTTTAACCTTTAACCTTCATAACTCCTAACTCCTAACTCCTAATTCCTAACTCTTTCTCAATTCTGCACTTCAACCCAACGACGGTACATTTTTTGCACCTGTTTGAGGATGAGATTTGAACGTTTGTGGTTTGATTCGCTTTTATTAGACAAGTCTTGTATTTTAGCTAGTAACTTAGCTTCTTCAGTGGCTACCTCACCATCGCTATAAATTAAACCACCAATCTCTTGAATTAAATTTTGACAATCTTCGGCGCTGGGAGAATTGCCTAAATATTCTTTAACCCATTGGTAACATTCATCTGGTTTGACGGGAACTAATCCGTACAGCCAAGGTTTAATTTCTGGGTCGGTTGCAATATCTTGTTCTTGAGCTATTTGCTGAAGATACTGCCTTTCTTCCGGCTGAATCTTACCATCAAGCCAAGCTGCTGCAATTAAAATTTTTAACAACTGTTTGATATCAGGCTTACGTACCATCGTTTCCACCTCCTTTCATAAATTTACCTTAACAAAATCTTACAATTTTAATTATGCTTTTTTCTGTTCTTTTTTCTTAAACGCACCATAAAAAAACCATCCATATTGTGTTTATGGGGTAATACTTTAATCCAACCTTCAGAAGTTGAATATTTATGAATGGGTGAATTAATATCGGGAGGTTCGATTTCCCAATTAGGATGCGATTCTAAAAAAGCCTTGATAACACCTTCGTTTTCCGCTGGATGCAGCGTACAAGTAGAATAAACTAACGAGCCACTATCCTTGACGAAACTTGAAGTATGTAATAGAAGTTCTCCTTGTAGTATAGAAAGTTCCTTTATATTTTGTGGAGTTTGTCTAAAACGTGCATCAGCATGACGGTGGAGAGTTCCCAAACCGGAGCAAGGAACATCAAGCAATACTTTATCGGCTGAATCCTTAAATTGATTTATCTCGCGACTATCACCCACGCAAATTTCGATTGATTTTAAATTGAGTCGTTGAGTATTTTGTTGCAGCTTACGCAGACGCGATTCAGTGCGATCGCAAGCCCAAATTTTCCCTGTATCTCCCATCATTTCTGCAATGTGGGTTGTTTTGCCTCCAGGAGCAGCGCAAGCATCAATTACTACTTCATTCGCTTGAGGATCGAGTAAATAACTCACTAATTGAGCGCTGCTATCTTGTACAGTCCACCATCCTTGATTAAAACCAGGTAAATTTTTAATTGCACCACTAGAGCTTAATAAACGTAAAGCCTGCGGTAAATTAGCAACCCGTTGAGATAAAACACCTCGATTTTGTAACGCTGCTTCAACTTTCTCTACAGAAGAACAAAGTTGGTTAACTCGCAAATCAATACTTGGAGTTCGATTCATCCATTCACATAATTTCTCCGTTTCCGAAAAACCGAACTGTTCTATCCATACATTTACAATCCAGTCGGGAAAACTATATAAAATACCCAATCTTTCTACAGCGTTTTCAGGTAATGCGATCGGAATTATTTTATTTTTTTTACTCTCTTCTCCTTCTACCCCCTCTTCTCCCTCTCCCCCCTCTCTCTCCCCTTCCCCAAGCCGAATATACTTTCGCAACAAACCATTAACAAAACCAGAAAGACCAGAAAAACCGTTATCTTTAGCTAATTGAACCGTAGTATTAACCGCAGCGCTGGGAGGAATTCGCTCTTGAAATTGCAGTTGATATAAACCTAAATGTAAAATGCTGCGGAGTAATAAAGGTTGCTGATGGGATTTCTTTTTGGCTAAGGAGTCAATAATGAAGTCAAGAGTTCGCTGTCTTCTAACGCTACCGTAAAGTAATTCCGTCACCAAACGGCGCTCGTTATCGGGTAAATCAACTTTTCTTATAGCTCTATCTAATGCTACGTCGGCATAAGCCCCCTTATGAACATCTCGCAGGGCTATTAAAGCTTGTTGACGGGAAGAAGTCATAGGGAGATGGGGGGACAAGGGGCAAGTTAGGAGTTAGGAGTTAGGAGTTATAGATTTAACTATTAATGAATTACATTGATTAGTGTTTAGCAATCACCAATCACCAATTACCAATTACCAAAAAAATAATCCTCCTCACTTTATCTTACATCTGTGAGAAGGATTACAAAAAATGATTTATTACTATTTCCTGTTAACTGTTAACTGTTAAGCATCAAAGCTATCAATTTCAAATTCGCAAGCTCTTGAAGCCTCTTCCAGAGTAAATGGCTCGAAATTAAGTAATGATAAATGAGATGGTTCTTTAATCATTTCTTTTGCTAGTAGCAATCCGGCAACTGTCCAAGTTTGATATTTTCTGGATTGCTTACCAATCAATCTTCCTCGCTTACCATCATAATATTCTGGCCATTCATCTTCTTGAAGACGTGACTGAGCAATATGAATCGCTCTTTCAGCAATACATATTCTATTTGTTTTGATTGCCGCAGCCGCTAACATCCACATCAAAACTGGCCAGTTTCCACCATTATGATAAGACCAAGGAATATTCTTAGGGTCGCATCCAGTGATGATTTTATATTCATTATTTTCTAATGCAGGAAATGTAATCTTCATGGGCATATCTCCCACTAAATCTTCCCATCTTTTTTCAATGAGATTCATAATGGCTTCAGACTGTTCTTCACTTGCTAAATCGCAAATAATCGCCATTAAGTTTCCTAAAGAAAAGAAACGAGTATCCATTTGTGAAGGGCCAATATTACCTGCTAAATAACCACCTTTTTTGGGCAACCATTTAGCTAAATCATTGTAAGGTAGCGAATCTACATATACGTTAAATTCGTTGACAGCTTCTTTACCGTATTCTTCACCTTTGTAACGATAAATAGCGTTCAAACGTTTAATATCTATCCAATAATGTTTGCGAATATGAGCGCGTAAAATAGGTAAACGATTATCAATTGCAATCACCCAATCTTGATTGCCATGACAAATCAACATTTCTCGTGCCGCACGCAATGCTGCATAAAATAAAGATTGAATTTCTAAAGGATGCCCGTAAATACCCAAACGTCTATCAATCATGCAGGCTCCATCGGGAACCAACAGCGTTGGATACATATCAAAGCGAGTTGCCAAACAGAGTTCCAAAATTAGCCCAATACCTGTTTGGAATTCGGGTTGATATACCAGCGAATAATCTTTGGTTGCAACTACATAAGCACGTAATATAATCAGCCACCACAAGCAAGAATCAATTGGTGTTACTCTTGCGATCGCGTGTTCGCCAAAATCCGCTTCTAAATATTCTTCTCCATTCTTAGACACTACTTTGAAACTAGCTGGCATTAAGCCTTGCCCTGGTTTATAAGCATCCAACTGATTATCTTTTGGCTGCAATTTCAAAGTTTCTTCTAGAAAGTTACGGACTATATCCGTTTCTCCTTTAATTAGAAAAAAGAGAGCAGATGAAACAAAATCTCGGACAAAACACTGATCGTAGTTTAATGAGTCAATACTTCCATCTAAAGCCGCTACCGTACCAATAGGACGACCTTTAAAGTAAATAATTGTCTTCTGGAGTTGCTCTAGTCCTTCTTTTTCTATTTTGTCAATTGCTGCCAAATCTTCTAATTGCATATCTAGTAAAACTCCTTTGTACGGTTAATATAATTAGTACGAGATATTTATAGATTCCCCTACCCTTTTTTTGATCGGGTAATTTATGAAAAAATCTTATAGCGCATGATATTTATCAAAAAATAAAATACTCATAATAAATCAGTTGATTACTGATTCTTTCACACTATTTAGCTCACCAAGTAAACACCTTTTAATTACCACTTATTTACTTGAAAATAATCTAAATATCTTTGAATACTAATACTTAAAGCTGATATTTTTTGAGATTTATCTCTGCACCTGCATTATTCATAATTATAACAAGTTTTTATTTTGTTCAACAATATTTTCAGCTTTTTATGTAGGTGTCTTATGGTCGATAAATATTAGTAAGCTCTTATTCAAATAATTCCTTTGCTAATAATCACCAAAATAAATTTACTCATAAAATAAAGCAAATAACTATCATTTATATGATATTAAGTTTTAATCAAATATTTAAGTATTTTTAGTTAAAATACAATAAAGGCTCAATTAAGTAAGCTGAATATGTTTATAGTAACAATATTTACTATAGGCTAAAATATAACTAAGTTTGTTACTGCTATTTCGACTTGATAATATTTAATATAATCGCTAATTAACTTAATTCGCTAATAATTGCAACTATAAAAAAAACTATAATATTTAACTGTATATAAAACTACAAAACTAGTTACCAGCCTCATAACCTAGATCAACAGTTGTAGATACATATATTCTTTTGATTGTCTAATTTTTCAGATATAGACTGTTGATTTGAGTAAAAGATTAAATAAATTTCTTGCAATAAAGTTCGACCTCGATAATAAGAACAAGTGTATTAATGCTCTGGTCTGTTTACTCAATATAAAGCAACCGGCTAGCAATCGAGCTTCCCATCTAACGCGCTCACGGTAGCAACAAACGATAAAACAACGGCATTCTGTAACCGTTGCTACAGAAATTATATCAAATCTTAAAGACTCTTCAAGTTTTTGTTCTCTCAAATATACAAAGAATTGGTAAAGTAAGATAAAAATCTGATAAAGTTTTGATAAAGCTTCCATCGTAAAAAAATGTTTGGAATAATACATTTACTCTTGTTGCTGTATAAGTATACAATTCATTCTTTAAAAGATTTTTGTTGACAAAACTACGGTTTGACAAGCACAGTTTATACTGAGATATATCCACAGGCTCCAGTATTTATACAGGATATAATATTCGCCAGTCACAGCTATTCAGTAAAACTACTATTTATATTCGATTGTAGGAGCAAATATTGATTACGATAAAAATACTTACATAAAAAGTTTTGAAGCATTCTAAAAATATTAAGACAAGATATTTTCATCAAACTTAGCTAACAATTACTAATAATTTAATTCTTTTTACTTGTATTATATTTACACTATATTTAAGATACATTTTATACGACATATAAAAATCTAAGTATTTTAGTCCAGCCATTATTATCCATCACATAAAAATACAAAGGAAAAATAAATGTTAAAAACCTCTAAAATTGTGAAAACGCCTTCAGCCGAACGCTTGCTTAATCTTTGGGCGCGACGTTATACACCTGAAATATCGCCTCTGTTAGTAAATAGTTCATCATGCGATGAATTATTGAAAGCATCAACACCAAAAGGTAGAGCTTTAACTGCTGATAAGTTAAAAGAAAAAATGCTAGATGTAAATTGTCAGATGGGGTGGATACAAACCAAAAATCTCTACAGCTATATTCCTAACGTTTTAGATTTAAGCGAAGCAAGACGAATTACGAAATTCGCTTTCCGTGTTTATAAAAAATTAATAGAAATTTATCAGCAGCAATCGCCAAAAATAGAAGTAGAAAATAACACTCTTTCTCAATGGGTGATACCGGCAGTTGAAGAACTTGCATATGCTTTAGAACCCATATTAATTGTATTTCAGGAGCAGCACGTAGCATCCAAAGATTGGCGAAGCCTTGGTTTTATGACTTCGCAATTGAATTTTTCTAATAAATTAATGATGAAAAGGTTGACAACAGCCGAAAAAGTATTGCTATCTCCTTATTTGAAATTTGTCGAGGAACAAGTAGCAATGCCTTGGCAAAGAGTTTGTGCTAATGCTGCTAATTATCAATTAGATTCGCCGGAATTGAAGCTTGTAGAACAAATGATGCCAGCTTCATCAGAAATAGCCCAGTCAGTTTATTGCAAACTAATTGAATTGTTACCTAACAATCGTAGTAGAAGAGGAAAATTAGCAGATAGCAATATATCTCATTCTTGTTTGCGTGACTTGAATATGTTCCAGGCTTATATGCTATTATGCTTTTTAGAAAAAAATATGGCACCAATCGAACAAGAATTAATTCCTTTATGCGCGATGGTTGTAGAAGGAGTGGAAATTAAATGGGAATTAACTCAAAAGTGGTGTGAAGTATTAGCCTCCGAAATGGAGAGCCGTTTAGATTCCGAACAAAAGGATTTATTGCTGCCTTATACCCAAGCAATGAAACAGATGTTTTTTAAAGAGCGTAAAAGTTTAGGTTGTAAAGAAGAAATGGCAGCAGAGATTGTTTGATTTTCAAAGTATTTTTAAACATCAAAATATTTAAGTTCGTCTGGGACTGCAAGTCCCAGCCTAATAGCAAAAGTCATCTAAAAGATGACTAAAAAAGTCTACTTTTAGCTATATTAAAACCAGTGAATTTCATTTTCTAGTATAGACCGTTTAAAAGTTGTTTTTTAAGCGTTTGTAATTCGTCTTCAATTTCAAGCGTTGCAAATTGTGGATTCAAATCTTTGCCAGATAGAAATTCTTGTAATTCCTGTTTCGCAGCAGTATAAAAATCCATCTCCAATATTTTTTCTTCCATCCGCTCGAAAGCCTGGATTGGAGTTTCGCCTATTGCTGGAGCCTTACTTGTTGATGTTTTGCTCAACATTTTCGCAACACCATAAGCAGCAAGCCCAACAACTCCACCGACAGCTGCCATCGGTATCGTACCAATCCCAACAGCCAATCCTATTTTTGGCGCAACTAATCCCATAGTTCCGATTAAACTAGAAACACCTGCTCCACCTACACTACCGATGGCGATCGCACTTATTGCAACCCTATCTCCTTCAATTGCACTCATTGCACCATAAGCTGCTGCACCAGTAATAGCTCCAGCACAAACTACATGGGCTGCCCCGATTCCGATGCCTCCGAAACTTCCAACTAAACCCATTCCGCCAATTGTCGGGGAAAGATTAGCACCTGCAATAGTTCCAGCAGCAATAAAAGCGGCTCCCGTAGTAATATTCTTTCGTGTTTCAGAAATTTGATTCTGGTAATAGCTAAAATTTGTCTTGACTTGATCTAATTGTGATGCTTGCTCGTTAATAATATTTTTTAATCTACTGGCAATTTCTTCACAGCGTTGTTTTTTATATGCAGCGCGAGAAATTAAGTCATCTCGATTTGATTTAAGAGCAAGTTGATGTACCTTAGCCCATTCTTTTGCTTTAGCTTGAGCTTTTTCAAAATCTTTTTGAGTAGCGCGTAGTTTTTCCAATTTATCCTGCTGTACGTTCATTTGATTGTAGTGTTTCATGATTTCCCCATCTTTATACTGGTTAAACCAAGCTTAAGCGGATAAAACTTGCTGTAACCTCAGAATAATTTAGGAAATATTACAATTTATTCGTAAAGTTTGTTTGAAGTGTTGTATTAGGCTACTTTGACTTTTTACTTCCTTGCCGATCTTACGATTGCTGGTAAAAAAAACCGCAGAGGCGAGGCAGCTTGTAGGTTGGGTTAGACACGAAAAAGAAATTATATTAATAAAAACAATATTTGTTCATCGTGTCGTAACCCAACATCAGTTTTTAAGGACTAGAAAACAGTAAAAATCCTTCAGCTAATTTAGCGAAGGATTTTAAGTAGTATTAAAGTTTTATTTTAAATTCCGCGCTCCTTTACCCCGATTACAGTTTATACATAATGTTTGCAAATTGCTAAGGTCGTTACTACCACCTTTGGAAAAAGGAATAATATGGTCAACTTCTAGCTGAACTTGCTTTGCACTTCTACCGCAGAAAACACATTTATTATTGTCTCTGTGTAAAACTGAAACGCGAACAGAAGCCGGAATATAGCGCGAACGTTTATTTTGAGGCTTGGTTATAGCTAGTTTTTTAGTCGCTGACTTTTCTGATTTATCAGGCTTTTGATTGTTAGCTTGGTTTATCAAGTCCCTAATTACACCACGTACAAGTTTTTGTAATGGGTTGTGAGACTTCTTTGCCATTTATATTTAACCAAAAACTTTTTTCAAACCATAAGCAGCAAGTCCTACAACTGTACCTGCTGCTACAACTGGAGCCGCACCAATAGCAACAGCAGTTCCACCAACAGCTAAACCCATTCCTCCAACTGTTGCAGCAACTCCAGCACCTGCTGCTGCTCCACCTGCTGCGAAGCCCGCAGCTTCCATAAAATCATCATCTTTTTTAGACATTGTTTTTTAATCCCGATTTATTAACTTCTATAAAAAAAGTAACAGAAGCTTTTCTAAAACTCTATTTGTGGTATTACTGAACTTGTATTTTAAGTTGCCGTGAAGTTTACGAATTACTAAGAGACGATATAAATAATTTCCGAAGCATTCTATAAAGAATTAATATTATGTATTAATTTGAAGAAATAATTAAGTACTGATTTCTGGCATATTAAGAAATAAGTAATTAGAGTTTTATATTGATTTATTTTTAATGACTTCTACCCTCCCTCACAAAAAAGCCAAAGCCCTCAAACCCGGAAGCCCTCGCCCTGCAAAGGAATTATGCAGCGAATGCGGGCTGTGCGATACATATTACGTCCACTACGTCAAAGAAGCTTGTGCTTTTCTTAATCAACAAATAAAGGAACTTGAAGAACAAAGTCATTCGCGATCGCGCAATCTTGAAAACTCCGATGAACTTTATTTCGGGGTACAGCAAGAGATGATGGCGGCGCGGAAAAAAGAACCAATTCCCGGTGCCCAATGGACGGGAATTGTTAGTTCTATTGCTATTAAAATGCTCGAAAGTGGCATTGTCGAAGGCGTTGTTTGCGTGCAAAATACCAAGGAAGACAGGTTTCAACCAATGCCGGTTATTGCTCGCACGGCAGAGGAAATACTGGCAGCTAAAGTAAATAAACCAACATTATCTCCAAATCTTTCTGTATTAGAACAAATTGAAAAATCGGGAATGAAGCGCTTATTGGTAATTGGTGTTGGCTGTCAAATCCAAGCATTACGCGCTGTCGAAAAACAGCTTGGTTTGGAAAAGCTTTATGTGTTGGGTACCCCTTGCGTTGATAACGTTACTCGCGCTGGATTGCAAAAGTTTCTCGAAACTACCAGTAAATCGCCGGATACAGTAGTGCATTACGAATTTATGCAAGATTTTCGAGTACATTTCAAGCATGAGGATGGCTCTGTTGAAACCGTACCTTTCTTTGGTTTGAAGACAAATAAACTCAAAGACGTATTTGCTCCTTCCTGCATGAGTTGCTTTGACTACGTAAATTCACTAGCAGATATCGTAGTTGGGTATATGGGCGCACCCTTAGGCTGGCAGTGGATTGTAGTTAGAAACGAGCGCGGTAAAGAAATGCTGGATTTAGTCAAAGACCAAATTGATACTCAACCAGTCATGTCTCAAGGAAATCGTCAAGCCGCCGTACAGCAAAGCATTCCTGCTTATGATAAAGGCGTGACTTTACCCATGTGGGCAGCGAAATTGATGGGCGTAGTAATTGAAAAAATTGGGCCAAAGGGTTTGGAATATGCAAGATTTTCCATAGATTCTCACTTTACACGCAATTATTTATATACAAAGCGCAACCACCCAGAGAAATTAGAAGAACACGTTCCCGAATTTGCCAAGCGGATTGTTGAGCAGTATGAATTGCCGGAATAGGAGATGGGGAGATGGGGGGACAAGGAGAACTTTAACCTTTAACCTGAATTACTCCTAACTATCCCCAATGCCCCATGCCCTATGCCCTATGCCCCATTCCCAATTGCTTCAATCGCTGCTTCTAGGGCGATCGCCACATGAGTCCAGTGAGTTCCCCCCTGACAGTAAGCTATGTAAGGTTCTCGTAATGGCCCGTCGGCGGAGAATTCTGAGGTGCTGCCTTCGATAAATGTACCTCCAGCCATGACTACTTTGCTTTCGTATCCCGGCATTTCGTCGGGTATGGGATCGAGATAGGAACCGATGGGTGAATTTTGCTGTATGGCTTTGCAAAATGCCAGCAGTTTTTCTGGAGAACCTAGTTTAATTGCTTGAATTACATCGCCGCGAGGTGCAAAAGGTGCGGGTTTTACTTCATAGCCTAGCTTGTCAAAAACATAGCCAGTTAGATGGGTTCCTTTCATTGCTTCTCCTACCATTTGCGGGGCTAAGAATAATCCCTGATATAGCAGGCGAAGCTGGTCAAATGTGGCACCTCCTTCTCGACCGATTCCCGGAGCCGTTAAGCGACAAGCTGCTGCTTCTACTAAGTCCTCGCGTCCGGCAATGTAGCCTCCAGCAGTAACAATAGTTCCTCCTGGGTTTTTGATTAAGGAACCGGCGATTAAATCCGCACCCACATGGGTGGGTTCTTGGGTTTCGATAAATTCGCCGTAGCAGTTATCTACAAAACATACCGTGTTGGGATTTTGCTGCTTAACCGAATGAACTATTTTTTCTATTTCGGCAATTGAGAGGCTAGAGCGCCAGGAATAGCCGCAGGAGCGCTGAATTAATACTAAACGAGTCTTATCCTCTATCGCATGGCTCAAGGCTTGCCAATCCACGGTTCCTTCTGGAGTAAGATTCAATTGACGGTAGCTTATGCCAAACTCGATTAGCGAACCTTGATTTTTACCTCTTAAACCAATGACTTCCTCAAGAGTATCGTAGGGTGCGCCTGCCACTGCCAACATTTCATCGCCGGGACGAAGAACGCCGAATAAAGCACAGGCTATTGCATGGGTTCCAGAAACAAACTGTACCCTTACAGCCGCGCTTTCTGCCCCCATTATTTGGGCAAAAACTCGATCTAAAGTGTCCCTGCCTAAATCATCATGACCGTATCCCGATACACCTGCGAAATGGTGTGCCCCTACTCTATGATGGCGAAAGGCAGTAAGTACTCGTTGAAGATTTTGCTTGACCTTATGGTCAATTCCAGAAAAAATCGTTAACAGTGCTTGTTCTGCTTCTTGCATCTGTTGCAAGCTGTTCATAATTCGTGAAAGTAGCTTGGAAACTCAGATTTTTTTAATCTGAGATGAAAAGCACACAGGTACTTTTAAGTACCGTGTTTAAATTGCAAGTTTTTTAAATGGATATAATCCCAGGAAACTTGCCTAAAACCCGTAAAATGTCTCCTCGCCCACTACTGTTAAGATGTCCACCTTTTAGATGAGCTTTGCAACTAAAGCTTGTAGATAATCCAAACTGGAGAAGTATTTGGAAGTACTTACCGAACAGTAGCTAAAAAGGGCTAGTCAAGGTTTAAGCTTTGGATAGTTGCCCGAAGCCCCTTCCCTTTAAGGGAGGGGTGCTGACTAGTAAAACCGTTCTTAAAATAATTATACGGATTGTGGCGCTATGGGCGCTACCAAAAGCGTGAGAACCACGCAAAAAGCCCTGAAACGGGCATAAAGGACGCGCAGATAATCGCAAATCAATTCTCAAACAGGTTACCGCATGACAATTGCTTCATCAACAACTAAAGGACCATTAAATTGGCTGCACATTACATTTTTCGTCGGTTTACATTTTGGAATTTTACTTGCCCTATTCCCCGCTTTTTTTAGCTGGAAAGCTATTGGTGTCGCTTTACTGCTTTACTGGGTGACTGGAGGCTTGGGTATTACTCTAGGATTTCACCGTCTGATCACTCATCGCAGTTTTGAAACTCCTAAGTGGCTGGAGTATTTCTTAGCATTTTGCGGGACACTTGCTTGTCAAGGAGGCCCAATTGCATGGGTTGGAATGCATCGCATACACCATTTACATTCCGATCAAGAGTTAGATCCACATGATTCCAATAAAGGTTTTTTTTGGAGTCATTTACGTTGGATGTTTTACCATTCCCCAGCTTTTGCTGATGTTCCCCGCTTTACTAAAGACATCAAAGATGACCCATTTTATCAATTTTTAGAAAAGTATATGCTACCAATCCAGTTTGCTCTGGGTGGATTACTTTTACTTTGGGGTGGATGGTCTTTTGTGGTTTGGGGTGTTTTCGTTCGTCTTATTTTTGTATGGCACTGTACTTGGTTTGTCAATAGTGCAACTCATAAGTTTGGTTATCAGACATACGATGCGAAAGACCATTCCACAAACTGCTGGTGGGTAGCTTTACTAACCTATGGTGAAGGCTGGCACAACAATCACCACGCTTTCCAATATTCTGCTCGTCACGGGTTGAAATGGTGGGAAATTGACCTTACCTGGATGACTATCCAAGTACTGCAATTCTTAGGGCTGGCTACGAATGTCAAACTCGCACCTGTTGAGCAGCGGTAATCTCTGCTGGGATTTTGGGATGTAGGGATTTTAGGTTCAGATGGCGAATCACCTGTCCCATTAGTTGTAGAGACGTGTTAACGTTCACCGATAGGTGCCGCTCAGTGTGCCCTTCGGGGGCATTATATCGCGTCTCTACATTGTTTTGAGCAAACCAACCAATCGGAATTTGCACAATCTGAAATCCCATTTAATGCGTGGATTAAATTAACATTTATTTACCTCTCCTAATAAATTCTTATTTAAGGAATAAGCGGGGGCATCGCTTCTTTTGAGAACAAAATCGAGCTTTTTCTTGCGGAAGTGGTGTTAATAAATTGATATAATCCGAGACGCGAACGTTACGAAACTTCGCAAAAAGCGACTATGCTAGTTGCTTGTATGCGGAATTTTTCTATTTATAAAATTCATTCATGACAACATCAGCAGTAAACACATACAATTCACAGCCTTCTTCACCCACTGACTCCCAACTAAAGCTGACAGACATTATCAAAACTCTCCCTGATGAGTGTTTTGTACAAGATGCTCGCAAAGCTTGGTTTAGTGTCATCAGCAATGTTTTAGCCGTTATTTTAGGCTACTTTTTTTTGGCGATCGCACCTTGGTATCTTTTACCGTTAGCGTGGATATATACAGGTACTGCTGCTACGGGATTTTTTGTCATCGGACATGATTGTGCCCATCGTTCATTTGCCAAGCGTCGTTGGGTGAATGATGTAGTAGGGCATTTATTTATGATGCCGTTGATTTACCCCTTCCACGGTTGGCGGATTATGCATAATTATCACCATACTCACACCAATAAGCGGCTGGTAGATAATGCTTGGCAGCCAGTAGGTAAGGATGTTTATGACAATAGTGGAATAGTCCTAAAGTGGCTTTTTAAAAGATTTTTGTACAACCGTTTGTGGTGGATAGGCTCAATTGTACATTGGGCGATGCATCATTTTAATTGGAATGAATTCCGCAAGCAAGATCGAGCTGATGTCAAGCTTTCCGTGGCTGTAGTGACTGTGTTTGCAGTTGTATGCTTTCCTACTTTAATTGCAACAACTGGTATTTGGGGATTGATTAAATTCTGGTTTATCCCTTGGATGGTGTACCATTTCTGGATGAGTACTTTTACTTATATTCACCATACCGCTCCAGATATCGCTTTTGTACCCGCAGATAAATGGGATGCAGTAACAGCACAGCTATCCGGTACGGTTCACTGTAATTACCCTAAATGGGTAGAATTCTTGTGTCACGACATCAACGTACACGTGCCCCATCATATTTCCACAGCAATTCCTTCTTATAACCTGCGTCTGGCTTATAAAAGTTTGCAAGAGAATTGGGGAAATCACTTGTATCCCGAATGTACGTTCTCTGTATCTTTGCTGAAGTACATAACTGACAGATGTCACTTATATACTCCAGAGAATGAATATATATCCTTCAAGGATTATTACGCACAGCAATAATACAGCACTTTGCAGGTAAACAAGGTACCTCTTGCCCTCACCCTGTCCTATTCGGACATCCCTCTCCCAAGCTTGGGAGAGGGAAAGAGGGAGAGGGATTAGCATTCTGTACCTCACTAACTTGAAATCTACTGTAAGTTCTGACTTTTTGAAAGACTTACATATTTAACCCCCAAAAATGTATATTAATTGGGGGTTAAGAATAAACAACAATATAGTCGTGAAATTGAAAGTAAGAGATTATTTTTTTAGGGCATTACTATTTTTTTATAATGCCTAATTTTAAAAATTTAGTCTTTTATACAAATAGATTTTACTGATTTTGGTTTGCTCAAAGTTCACTTTATATCCGGTAACGTAGCTCAGTGACATCTTCTACAATTAATACAGGCAATATTCCTCAAGATGTATCATCATCTGAGGAAATAACCAAACTTCCCTTTACTCTTGGGGATGTAAAAGCAGCAATTCCAGCAGAATGCTTTCAGCCTCAAGTGTGGAAATCTCTGTTTTACTTCTTCCAAGACATATTAATTATTGCCGGACTTTATGCTTTAGCTCATTATCTAGATTCGTGGTTATTCTTTCCCATTTTCTGGGTAATGCAGGGAACAATGTTCTGGGCTTTATTTGTAGTTGGACATGATTGCGGACATCAATCATTTTCTCGTCACAAATGGTTGAACGATTTGATCGGACATTTATCTCATACACCAATACTTGTTCCCTATCATGGATGGCGGATTAGTCACCGAACTCATCATAAGAATACTGGTAGTTTGGAAAATGATGAAAGCTGGTATCCAATATCGGAAAAGGCTTACAACGAGATGGATATAGTTGAAAAAGTCGGCAGACACTACCTGTTTTTACTGGCTTATCCGGTATATTTATTTAAACGCTCCCCAGGAAAAACAGGTTCTCACTTTTCACCTAGCAGCCCCTTATTTAAACCCTCGGAAAAATGGGATGTAATTACCAGTACCGTACTTTGGAGTGCAATGGTTGGTTTACTGGCATTCCTTACTTATCAATGGGGTTTCATATGGTTTCTTAAGTACTACGCTGCCCCATACATAGTTTTTGTAATTTGGCTGGATTTAGTAACATTTTTACATCACACCGAGCCAGATATTCCTTGGTATCGCGATGGAGAATGGACTTTTCTAAAAGGCGCTCTTTCCAGCGTCGATCGCGATTATGGTTTTATCAATCATATCCACCACGATATCGGTACTCATGTTGCTCACCACATTTTCTTGAATATTCCTCATTACAATTTGAAGAAAGCAACTGAAGCAATTAAGCCGGTTATAGGGGAGTACTATCATAAAACTGACGAACCGATTTTAACTTCTCTTTGGAATTCCTTTAGAAAATGCCACTTTGTTCCAAATGAAGGGAAAAAGGTTTATTACACTTATCGCATGAAATAGGTGTAATTAACTTTTTTTGTAGCATTAATTGATTCGTGAACCTCAAACCCGGTTTTTTGGAAAAACCGGGTTTTTGAATATATTAATTCTTAGTCAAATATTACAGTTGAAGTTTATAAAACTTGAGGTGTAACTGTATTTATTTCCGGAGGATTGCCCATTATTTTTAACCAACGATAGTTAGCGGCAATTGCTTTTGTGAAAGTTGGATATACATTGTACTGCACGTTGTATTCTTTACAGACTTGCGCTAATATCGGAGCAATTTTTGGATAATGTATGTGACAAATTTGGGGAAATAAATGGTGAACCGTTTGATAATTAAGTCCGCCAAGATACCAGTTTAAAAACTTGTTTTCTGGAGCAAAGTCAACTGTTGTTTTAACTTGAGCAATTGCCCATTCATCATCAACTGTATTATCTGCTAAATTAGGTTCAATAAACTCTGCTGGTTCTAACACGTGAGCAAGCATAAACACATTGCAAATAAGCACGCCGTAGACCATATTTACAATGCACAATCCGATAATTATTTCAATAGGACTGTATCCCAAAGCAAATGGTATACCTGCATAAAGCCCCAACCAAACAAATTTTGCACCGATTAAAGTTAATAATTCCAAGGTATTAGGTTTGGGAATATTATGTTCGTGATATTTACGTTTGAATAAAATCAAATTTACATCAGCAAAAGACCAATAAAATGGAATTATTGCATATATAAAGTTAATCAACAAATGCTGAAATCGATGGTACGATTTATGCTCTCTGCCCGGAGACATTCTTACTAAACCATCACCATCAATTTCTACATCATGACCTAATATATTTGTATAGGTATGATGCAAATAATTATGACGAAATTTCCATAGATAGCTCGAAAGTCCTATAACAAAATCATAAGTCAAACCAATTGTATTATTAACCCATTTCTTCTTAGAATAACCGCCGTGGTTGGCATCGTGCCCTACACTAAAACCAACACCAGCGAAACCCATTCCCAACATGATGCAGCCAAGTATTTTCATCCACATTACTGGGGGAGAAAAAAGAATTAATATCCACGAAAAAAATACCCACCCTAAAATAATTGCACTTTTGAAGTACATCGCCGCATTATCTCTGGGAGTAAGATTCTCAGATTTAAAATAAGCATCGACTCGTTTATTTAGTTCTTTTCTAAAGCCAATATTTTTGGCAAAAGTTACTCTAGCAGCTTGAGTTTGGATCATGAAGAATATTTTTTCGCTTGAATTGGAGATTGTACATTTTGACGCTCAAGAATGTTCAAACTAGAAGATTTACAAAATATCGTCTTATAGTTCGTTTACTTGAAAATTGCACTAAGGACATCTTACACTCTCAATTCAAAAAGTCCCAAAAATCACCTTTTTTAATCAATCATTAAACTAAAAACTAATTTGATTGCCAATTTTTGAAAACCTTTTTTTGATTTTTCCCTTCTGATATGACATAAAAAAATACACCTTACTTGCAATCGAAATTCTAAGGTGCAATATTAAATAATTACATTTGTCAAGAGCGCTTAAACGTTCCTCAATTTCAAAACCTTCCATTTCCTTGAACAATATGTTTAAGCGTAGTCAAACTTTCCAAACCAATCAATCCCCTACGATGCCCTTTTTGATTCGACATTCCTAAAAACACCGCATCTCCCCATAATGGATTTCGGCTAAAACGCGGGGAAGCATTTATGTATGTAGAAGCGCTATTTACGCCAAGAGCAAATTGCCTGCTTTCTTGATAAGATTCAGTCACAATACAGTCGGCGTGTCCACTACTATATCGATTAATCCAATTAATTGCTGAATCTAAACTTTCTACAAGTTTGAATGCAACCGTCTTGGTGAAATAAGCACTTCCCCATTCACTATCTTTGACTGGTTGTAATTGAGGAAATGATTCTCTTAACTCGTCATCTCCCCTTAATAAAAAACCTTTTTCCTGCAAACTTTTTAATAAAGTACCGAATGAAGACGATAAAGTTTGCCGGTTAATTAATACCTTTTCAATCGCATTTACCGGATCTGGAGAACTTGCATGACTTTCAATAATCATCCAGCGCACCATATCCACCAAGTTACCATTTGGCGACCAGTATAGATAGCAATTACCCATAGCCGATTTTAAAACTGGTACTGTAGATTGACGCACTACCCGCTGAATTAAACTATTACGTCCGTAAGGAATCACTAAATTCAAATAATGTTCTTGACTAACTAATTCCTGGATTAAAGTACCATGTTCTGCCGTTACCAATTCGATTGAGCCAACAGGTAATCCTGCTTCGGCAACAGCCATTTGTAGTACTTCAGCAATGGCTGCATTAGAATGACTTGCTTCTGTGCTTCCCTTGAGAATAATACTATTGCCAGTTTTGATACACAAACCTGCGGCAATGGCTCCTAACTCTGGGAATGCTTCATAAATAAATGCTATTACCCCCAGAGGTGTTGATTGAGAATAACTTTGTTCTTCACCAAGCTGGTAATCAGCAGTTCTCATTCGCCGCAGTGGATCTGATAACCCCTCCAAGCGTTGCAAAATTTTTACCGTCGAATCCAAACGTTCGGGAGTTAACTTCAACCAATCCAAGATTAAATCTGGTACCGCCATTTCCCGGCAAGCTTCCAAGTCCAGAGTATTAGCTTCTAAAATATCGTCAAACGAGCGCTCTAACGCCTCAGCCATCGCCATTAAAGCGCGACTGCGCTGCG
This sequence comes from Calothrix sp. CCY 0018, assembly GCF_963920925.1. NCBI lineage: Bacteria > Bacillati > Cyanobacteriota > Cyanophyceae > Nostocales > Calotrichaceae > Calothrix > Calothrix sp. CCY 0018. Next base: position 90,984 of record NZ_CAWUDI010000003.1, read on the forward strand.
CTCCTTTAGTGATGCCCAATTTTAAAGCAGCACCATGCGCCCGTTTGGCGATACGCAAAGCGTCGCCTTCTATCGCAATCGGTTGGAAATTTTCAGCAAAAGCATCCACAGTAATAATTAGCGCCTTAACGTCTGTAAGTCAGCCAAACCATAAGTGCTGGCAAAATAGCCAATAACACCGCTACCAGTGCCCAAGTAATAATGCCAGGCCCACTGGCTAAACGCAATGCTAACGGTAGCCATATAATCACTAGCACGAAAATAATACCTAGCGCTACTGGTAAATAACTTTCTCCCAGACGTGGATGAACAACTTTCCATCCAGAACCCGTCCAGCGCCAAGCTCGTTTATAAGGATAAGTAGTAGAAAGCTGCTCTAAAACGCGAGCATTCTCCTCCACCACGAATATCTGCTGACAGCGATCGCAACCGAAGGCTTCTGTCAGGGTAATCGGAATTAACTGTCCCCGACGGCGACAGGGACAGGGGTATTCATTGTTGAAATCGATTTTTTCGGGCTTTTGTGGTTGCACTATACGGCTCTTTTTTCGTTGAGCTAGTTTACGGGGGAGGAATATTTTTAATACTCCCTATAATTTACTATGAGCGAGAAAACTGTTTGATACCGCAATTCTCTCTTCATAAATAATTTTAAATAAGCGAGCAGTTTACCCACTAAAATTTCTTTATATCATCAACTGCTGAAAGGATTACTCTTTCTATATACAGATTTTTCATAACACAAAAATAATTGTTTAACTTTTGCTCGTACAAACCATATTCAAACCCGATTGCGCCCTATGCTTTTACCATCATCCAGTGTAATCCATCCCACTAAAAACAGAACGTTTATTTTTAATAAATATAAATTTGTTTAATTTTCAATTTCCAAAAATTAAACAATATTTACAAAATATTTACAAACAAACTAAAAGATGCAGAAAAATTTTGTTTTCCTGCATCTTTTTAATGATTATTTTTTTAAGCGGGTGACGCGATTCGAACGCGCGACATTCACCTTGGCAAGGTGACGCTCTACCACTGAGCTACACCCGCATTTCATTGCTAAATATCAATATCTCATATGTAATTACATTTGTCAATACATTTTTTAGAGAGGGGGATGGGGAGATGGGGAGATGGGGGGATGGGGGGAAATCCAATTACCAATTACCAATTACCAATGCCCCATGCCCCACGCCCTATGCCTTCTCTTCAGACTGAGCGGGTAAATTGTTTAAGGTTGCGCTTTTGAGAGAACCATGCAAGGCTCCAGAGTTGGATGAATATTGCTGTTGCATACTGGGACGTAATTGACGCATTAAGCTAGCCATTTCTAAGGCATTCATTGCGTAATCCCAGCCATGATTGCTTTTGATTCCCGCTCTTTCTAAGGCTTGCTGCATGGTGTCGGCTGTTAAAACACCGAAGATTACTGGTACCCCCGTCTGAAAAGCTGCGGCGGCAATTCCTTTGGCAACTTCTGCCGATACGTAGTCAAAATGTGGCGTTTGTCCTTTAATCACCGCACCCAAGCAAATTATCGCGTCGTAACTACCCGAAAGTGCTAACTGGCGAGCTACCAACGGTACTTCAAAGCTTCCAGGCACCCAAACGTAATCCACTTGAGAGCCGTGGGGGTTAGTATCAATACCGTGACGCTTCAAACAATCTTGACATCCTTCCACCAGCTTCGTGGTGACTAAATCGTTAAATCTACCAATTACTAATGCAAAACGTAGGGGTTCTGTTTGAGCAAAAGTTCCCTCGAATACTGCCATAATTACCTCTTTATATATAATCAGTTATCAGTTAGTAGTGACCAGTATTTACCTAAAAATAGGGTTTGTCAGTCAACAGTAAACAGTAGTTTAGAGTTTTCGTTCCTGGCGCAGAATTTTCAATGTAGAATAAAACCCTCTTGTTGGTTCGCATTACTAATAAACTTTATTAATATAAATGAAGAAGGTAAAAGTTAATACACTATTTTGGGAATTTTTGGTCACTGATTACTGGTAACTGAAAAAGAGCAGAAGATTACCTACTCTGCAAGCGGTATTCCTCTGCTCCTATAGAATTGTTTAGAGAGATGATTGTTGCTTAAACTACGAAAAAGTTTAAAATTCCAACTACGACTACCAAACCAAACCAAGCCGCAGAGCCAATCCAGAGGAATCTCTTGGATTCAACCCAGGTTTGAGGAGTAGCATAAGCAACGGGAACACCAACTACCATGACGAAAGATAAAGCAACTAGAGCTATTAAAGCAATTTGGAATAAAATGGTCATTTTTCTTTTCTCTTAGACGGAAAGTTCTAAAATTCTATATTCACTACAACCAATGTACATTATTGGTGTTAGATTCCAGACACTCTACTAGTTTAGATTTTTTGCGCTACTTGCTGCAAGGGGATGAGGAAGGATTTGGATTTTTATTATCTGGCGGTTGAAACCGCACGCCATTTGCTACAACGCGCTTGTTCCCGCGCAACGCAATGGCTTATCTACACAGCCAAAACCCACCTGCGTGGGTTACGGATAACTGTTACCTACACTTTGCACCCATTTCCTAAATTCTCTAATCCTGGCGTTTTCTCCTTTTTGCGAATCTAACTGCATAAATCTTGCTAACTCTTTTACCGGAAACGAACCAAAAGCCAAACTCGTTTCTGACTCTACATAACCCGTGTCTGTAAGAATATTGATTGTTAACTTACCTTCTGAGTATCGCCAAATTTCCGGGACTTTTAATTTAAAATAAACCGCCATTTTATCAATTGATGAACTAGTTAAATCAATTTCAATTGCTAAATCGGGTGGAGGATCGATTTTTAAGTCAATATTTAATTTATCGCGTACTGCGGCTTCATTTTGTATATAAAAACATTCATCAGCCTCTTTACCAACAGCTTTCGGTTTTGAACGCCAAGTTGATGATTTTAAACCTCTAATTTCTAAGCCGAATTCTTCAGTCATTACCGCTATTAATCTACCAAGAGTCCAGCTATAAGTTTCATGTTCTGGTAGCGGTGTCATTAGTTCTAAAGTACCTTGATAATAAGTGATGCGAAGCTTGGGATGCTCTGCAAAAACTGATAAAAGTATTTCGTAAGTTTCCCAACTGACACCATAAAGAACAAGATGAGAACCTTCAACTGGTGGTGTGGGTGCAGCTAAAATTTGAGTCATGATGCTAGAAGTTAAATTACCAAATCATCTATAAATCCAACACGAAACCGGGTAGAACATCCTCACCTGACAAACTATCGGGATTCTCTAAAACTTCTACTTCCTTACCAATGCGATAAATCTCAACTTGCCTATTTTTACGATTAATTAACCAACCCAAACGCACGCCATTACTTTTATATTCTGACATCTTGTTCTGAGTCGTTTTCAAACTATCGCTCTTGTAAAGCAACTCAATGACAAAATCGGGAGAAAGTGGTAAAAATTTAGTTTTCTGTTCTGGTGTTAATTCATTCCACCGTGATAATTTTACCCATGAAGCATCGGGAGAGCGATCGGCACTATTGGGAAGTTTGAAACCACCAGAAGAATCAAAGACAATTCCCAGGTTGTTTTGTTGATTCCATATCCATAATTGAGCAGTTAATCCTGCATTACGATTGCTGCTTTCCCCTCCAACTGGTGGCATAATTACGATTTCCCCGGTAGCATTGCGTTCAAATCTTAAGTTTTGATTTGTTTGACATAGCAAGAAAAATTGCTCGTCTGTTAAATCAAGAATGGAATTGAAATCTACTGTTAAAGCTTGCATGATATTAAATAAATAGATTATATGTATATTTTCATTGTAGGTTGGGTTCGATTTCCCCTGATTGCATATCTCGTAATTAACGAAAACGCCCGCAGATTGGAAACCTGGGGCTACAGCAACAAAGCCCGTCTGAGCAGCAGCTTCGCTGAACACGGGCTAAGATTATTTTAGTGCAGGGTGCGTTATGGATTTAGCAATTACGCGCCGTTAATGATAAATATTTAAAAATTACAATCTTCATGACAATTAATAAGTCATCGGTAAAAAATAATAACAACACTCAAATTGCCGGACATCCTCTAGCAAAACTTACGCGTAAGTTTAAAGGAGAATTTTGGGAGAAAACTGTATTGGAATATTCAAGAATTTAGAAAGAGAGAAAAACAAGAAACGAACGAAGCGTTAGAAAATGAATGATTATATTATATAATCAAATTAAGTAACCATTTATTTATAATAATTTAATGCCTCTCACCGAACTTTTACCTCATTTAAAAGATTTATCCCAAGCCGATAAACTCTTGCTATTGCATTTCTTAGTTAGCGAAATGTTGAATGAATCAGGTTTGGTTCCATTAGATACTCAAAATAAAACAGCAAACTCTGGTTTACATGATTCTTTTGAAGCTGCTGCTGTTTTAGCACAAGCTTTAGCAGAAGCGAAAAAAGCACCAACAAATGGTTGATAAAGTTAGATTTCCGTTCATTCAAGCAAATCCGGAATTGGGAGAATTAAGCACATTTCCTTATCTTCCTTTGACTTTAAGCTATCAAAATCAATCTTTTAATGTATTGGGTTTATTAGATACAGGTTCGAGCGTTAATGTCTTACCCTATGAAATCTGATTGAGATTGGGAGCTATTTGGGAACGTCAAACAATGTCCGTTCCTTTAGGAGGTAATTTATCTCGATTTGAAGCAAGAGCCTTGGTTGTAATCGCAACAGTAGAATCATTCTCTCCTGTAGAATTAGCTTTTGCTTGGACAAAAGACAGAAATGCTCCTTTGATTTTAGGACAGATGAATTTTTTCTTAGAATTTGATGTGTGTTTTTATCGTGCTGATTTAACGTTTGAGATTAGTAAAAAATAAATAGCAATGAAGATTAAAGCGGTAATCTGGCAAGAAGATGATGTATGGTGCGCTTCTGTAACATCTTTACCTGGGTGTCACACTTGGGGCAATAGTTACGAACATTTATTAGAAATGCTAGAAGATGCTATCCAAGGTTGGTTGGAAGTTGCAAGTTTAGCTGAATAAATTAAGTAATTAAAAATCGCATCAAGCTGACATGAAACCTCGTTTCGGTTGAGGAATATTACGTCCCAATTCTTGAGCAGTTTCAATCCACTCTTGCATAACAATTTCTACATTTTGCAATGCTTCTTGATAACTTTCACCATCAGCAGCGCAACCGGGTAATTCTGGTACTTCTGCGATAAATGCTTGGTCTTCTTGACTCCAATAAAGGATGATTTTGTAGCGGAGTTTCATATATATTGTAGGTTGGGTTAGGTGCAGGAAGAAAATAATTTTTAACTCAGAATTGATATTGCGCCGTAACCCAACATCTTCATTATCGGTGTTATACAATATTTTTTATTTTAAGAAGAATAATATTGTTTATTTAAAAATAGTGATGTTGGGTTACGACACGATAAATAGATTCTCGTTTCAAGTCAAATTTAATTTCGTGTCTAACCCAACCTACAACTACGGTAATAGTACTTCTGAGATTGTAGATTGTAGGTTGGGTTAGGTGCTAGAAGAAAATAATTTTTAACTCAGAATTGATATTGCACCGTAACCCAACATCTTCATTATCGGTGTTATACAATATCTTACATTTGAGGAAGAAAAATTTTGTTTGTTCACAACCGTGATGTTGGGTTACGACACAAGGGGATAAATTCTCGTTTCAAGTTCAATTTGATTTTCGTGTCTAACCCAACCTACTTAATTCAATATAAAATTTCAACTTGTAATTTAGACGCACTTTCAGGAAGCCCATTTAAAGGATTATCATAAGCATCAATATCAGATTTGAGTCCGCTTAAATTACCAATACTTTCTGGTAATTGAGTTAATTGATTGCTAATAAGGTTTAAATGTTCTAAATTTCTGAGATTGCCAATGCTTTCTGGTAGGTATTCTAATTGATTATTACTTACATTCAAATAATTTAGATTCCTTAATTGACCAATACTTTCTGGTAAAATCTTTACATATCCTCCTTCAAGGTTTAGTTCAACTAATTTATGCAATTTACCAATACTATGAGGTAATTGATATAAGTGATTGTTGTCGCTAATGATTAAATGTTTTAGATTAATTAGGTTCCCTAAGCTTTCAGGTAATGAATGAATCGCTGTAGCATTAATCATGAGATGCTTTAAAGAAGTAAGCTGTCCGATGTTATCAGATAATTTTTCTAATTTAGCAAGACTACCTCTGCAACCATTAAGCACGAGTTCATCAAGATTTTTGAGTTTACCAATACTATCCGGTATCTCTTTTAAATTTCGTAAGTCAACTAATTGTAACTCTTCTAAATTTTTAAGATTACCGATACTGTCAGGTAGATATTCTAAACTACAATCATAAATTCTAAGCTCTTTCAAGTTACATAATTTGCCGAGAGTTGCTGGAATTTCTTCAATATAAATAATAGCAAGTGATTCATTTAAAATTGCTAATTTTTCTAAGCTGCATATATCTCCTATAGATTCGGGAATTATATAACTTTTATGAGATGAAAAATTTAAGGTTAGTTCCCTATCTTTAGACTCTATAGCATTTTTAATAACAAGCTCCAGTTGTTCTATGCTTTCTATACGATAATTCATAATTAAATTCAAATAAATTACATTCTAACCACCTCATTATCCCCTCCGCGCAAACCTCCGCGCCCCTCTGCGTTAAAAACAAAAAAACCCGCACAAACGGCGGGTTAAAAAAAACTAAAAATTAGATTTCTACCTACTCAATCCCCTCAATTTTATCCTCAACTTGCTGATACAATTCCCGCAACTTATCCAAGTTACTTTCATCTGTATCCCAGTAACCTCTACCATTGGCTTCCAACAGTGAAGTCACCATTTTTCTAAAGGAATGCGGATTTAAGTTCAACAACCTTTCCTGCATTTCCTTATCTTTCATAAAGGTTTCGTTGGTATCTTCATAAACCCAGTTATCAACTGCATCCGCTGTCGCACTCCAACCCACAGTATTAACCAACCGCTTAGATAACTCCCTCACACCTTCGTAACCGTGAGATAACATCCCTTCATACCACTTCGGATTCAATAATTTAGTCCGAGAATCCAAGCGCACGGTTTCTGACAAAGTACGTACCTGAGCATTTGCTGTAGTAGTATCTGCCATATACGCAACTGGCTTTTTACCATCTTTCCGCAAGCTGGCTACTACTTTTGTCGGATCGGAGTCGTAGTAGTGGGAAACGTCGGTTAAGCTAATTTCCGAAGAATCTAAATTTTGGAAGGTGACATCAGCGGTTTGTAAGGCACTTTCAAAGATTTCCCGTGAGTTTTCCATCATTCCGGGATTATCTGCGGTGAATGCAAAGGATTTCCGCTTCAAGTACATTTCCTGCAATTCACTTTCTTCTTCCCAGGTGCTGTTTTCTACGGCTAAGTTGATGTTGGAAGAATATGAACCACTTGCATTTGAAAATACTCTTGTAGCAGCTTGACGCAGGTTAATACCCATTTCTTCCGCTTGCTTCAAAGCGTGTTTCCTCACAAAGTTCATTTCTAAGGGTTCGTCGGCTTCTGCTGCCATTTTCACGCCTTGATCTAACAGGTTCATTTGGTTAACAAACAAGTCGCGGAATACCCCAGAACAATTAATTACAACATCAATTCTCGGTCTGCCCAACTCTTCCAAAGGTACTAATTCTAACTTGTTCACCCTTCCCAATGCATCGGGAACCGGACGCACGCCTACCATCCACATTATCTGTGCTAGTGATTCCCCGTAGGTTTTAATATTGTCGGTTCCCCATAATACACAGGCTATAGTTTCGGGATATTCGCCGCCGTTTTCCCGCATTTGTCTATCTAACAATCTATCGACAACGACTTTCGCGGATTTAACCGCTGCCATTGTGGGGATTGATTGCGGATCTAAAGCGTGGATATTTTTACCTGTAGGTAAAACGTCGGGGTTGCGAATTGGATCTCCTCCTGGCCCCGGTAAAACGTATTCTCCTTCTAATCCTTTGAGTAATGCACCTAATTCGTTATCGGCGCAAACTTGTTTTAGGCAGAATTCCAAGTATTCAAATAACGGTTTGAGGGCTTCCTTATCAACTTTGGGATAACCTGCTTGATGCAAAGCTTCTACCCAAGGTTCTTTTTTGCCCATGTTGAAGAAATTCAACTTGGAAACTAGGGATACTCTACCTTCTGCGTCGATTTGGGCTTGAACTAATGCGGTAACGGTTTCGCGGGTAGTTAAGGTGATGTGTTGTAGCAATTCCACATCTTGTAATATACCTTTGTCGCTGTTGCGGTAAATTTCTTCGATGTCGCGATTGATACTAGTAGCAATTATCCTGGGTAAGCTAATTAGTTCTGATTCTTCTCGGTCTAACTCAGCTATATTAACCAAAGTAGCGATTGCTTCCTCTGCTGTGGGAGGTTTTCCGACAACGTGTAATCCACATGGCAACAGTCGCGATTCTATCTCCATCAATCGACGGTAGACGCTACCAACGATGTTATCGCGCTCCTCTGCGGACATTTCCTTGCAACTATCAGGTAAATCGATATCTTGATCAAGGTTTACCATCCGGGCTTTATCCATGATGGTATCGACGATCGCAACTCCCCTTCCAGTATCTTTGAGGGTTTGGTATGAACCAATTAGTTCGCTTAATTCTTTCAAACCTTTATATAAACCGGCGTTTTCTGCGGGGGGTGTTAGATAAGAAATCGTTTCCGCGTAGCTGCGACGTTTGGCAATTGTGGCTTCACTAGGGTTGTTGGCAGCGTAATAATACAGGTTGGGAATCGTACCAATTAAACTATCGGGATAACAATCACCCGACATTCCCATCTGCTTTCCGGGCATAAATTCCAAGGAGCCGTGAGTACCGAAGTGCAGTACCGCATCAGCACCCCAAATTTTTTCCAGGTAAGTATAGTAAGCAGCAAAACCGTGGTGGGGACTTGCAGAGCGGGAGAATAACAACCGCATCGGATCGCCTTCATAACCAAATGTCGGCTGTACACCAATAAATAAGTTACCGAAATGCTTCCCGTATACTAATAAATTCTGTCCGTCGCTGTTCAAATTTCCTGGAGGTGGCCCCCAATTTTCTTCCAAACGGTGAGAATATGGTGTTAATTCTTCATATTCGGGAACCGACATCCGATAAGCAACATTTAGCTCAGGGCTTGCATACTGTGCTTGTACGTCGTGGATGACTTGTTCCATCAACTCTTTGGCGCTGCCGGGTAATTCGGGTAAATCGTAACCATTACTTTGTAAGGCTTTCATTACCTCGTAGATCGAACCGAATACATCTAAATATGCTGCGGTTCCGACGTTACCTTTATCTGGTGGGAAGCTAAATACAGTAATCGCCACCTTCTTATTTAACTTGGGCTTGCGGCGCAAATTCGCCCATTTCATTGCTCGTTTTGCAACTGCTTCAACTCTATCTTGCAGAGCGATCGCCTTTCCGGTTGCGCCATCTTTACCAGATAAAATTATCGGCTCGATCGCACCATCTAATTCGGGTATGGCAATTTGTAAAGCCACCTGAATCGGATGCAATCCCAAATCGCTTTCCATCCATTCTTCGGTAGTTTGGAATACCAAAGGCAAGGCAACCATATACGGACGATTTAACCGCTTCAACGACTCAATCGCCTTCGGGTGGTCTTGTCTGGCGGGGCCACCAACTAAAGCAAATCCTGTCAAAGATACTACAGCATCGATTAAAGTAGTACCTTGCTTATCACCTTTATTTAACGTAGAAGTTTCATAAAAATAAGCATCTACTGGCTTAGAAAAGTCCAAACCGCCAGCAAAAACCGGAATTACCCTAGCTCCCATCGCTTCCAATTCCTGGACAATTGCCACATAATGTGCATCATCACCAGTTACCAAATGCGTGCGCTGCAATACTAAACCAATGCAAGGCGCTAAGGGATCTTTTAAATCGTCAGAAATATCTTTGCGGCTGCTATACCAGTTGAGATACTCCTTCACATCCTCAAACATCGTTGTCGCTAAAGGATGCCAAACTCCCATATCGGGATACACAACCGGCGCGTGATACTCTTCTACAGACTTAAAGTTGCTTTTATCTACATCTTTTAAAACATATTTATCAGCCAGCATTAACAGGAAGTTTTCCAAATTATCGGCAGAGCCTCCCAACCAATACTGAAAACTCAACATGAAATTACGAGCATCTTGAGCCTTTTCAACCGGCAAATACTTTAATACAGAAGGCAAAGTCCGCAGCAGCTTTAACATACCATCTTGAAAAGAGGCACCGGATTTCTCCTTGCGCTTCTTCATAAAGCTCGCGATCGCACTTTTGGACTGTCCCAAATTCGCCAAGGAAAAACTACCCATCTTATTCAGACGCATAACTTCCGGCATCGAAGGGAAACATACAGCCACATCAAACTTATGGCGATGGGGCTGCACCGCTGCAACTACCTTCTGAGCTAAATCTTCAATAAAAATAAGTGAAGCGATAAAAACATTCGCAGTTTCTACATCCTTCTGGAATTGTTCGTAATTCTCTGGCGAACGAAGTTCCTCAATCAAATAACCGCTGATTTCAATAGCAATATTGGGGTGATTATCGTTTATAGTCCGTACCGCTTGCGATAAAGCACTTTGATACTGGGACTCTAACACGACATAGACCACCTTAATTAAATGTCGCCCTTCGAGGTTATCAGGCTTGATATGTCTAATGGTGGACTTGACGTGAGTAAACATACGTTTCCTCGCTCCTATGATGCGTGTTCTCTGGATTCGGCATTAAGCATTAAATGTTTTTTATCAGAAATTGCCTTCTTATGGGCGTTTTATCGTCCATCTGACACAATTCGATAAATTTAAACAATTTTAGCTTTACATTACTTTACGTTTTTTTGGTGTGCTTACTCACATTTAGTAAACTATTTGTAATATTGTTGGTTGGTTATTTGGTTATTGATGAATATATTTTTTAACGCAAAGGGGCGCGGAGGTTGGCGCAAAGGGGTGAGGAGGTTTCTTTGGAGAAGATTGTCGGGAATACAAGGAAATTTCTTATGAAAGATATAGAAAAATTCTTCTGAAATTATCCAATATAGTTAAAACTCGTTTCAAAGAGACTAAAATTTATTGAATTGGTGATGGTGAGATTGATGTTTATATAGTTGGGAAAATTAAAACCAGGGATTGGATTGGTATTCGTAGTCGGTTGATGCATACGTGATGAAATTCGTTAATTGAATTAAACCTGGCGATTGAAATCGCGGCTACACAAACGAAACCCACCTGAGCCGCACCGCGAGCGGTGAACGTGGGTTATCAAATTCATTAATCCACGCAGGTGGATTTTGCCTATGTAGATGCGGTTTCAACCGCCGGATATTATAAAATTATCTTTAATCTAAACCGTATCTGGATCTACACCCAATTCCTTCAATTTATCTTTCAACCTTTCGGCTTTTTCTTCACTTTCTTTAAGTGCTTGCGCTAATTCGCTTGGTGCTAGTAATTTCTCTCCGGTATCTTCTCTATAAAAAGCAATTAATTCCGATTCAACTTTTAATTTAAGTTGCAAAGGTTCGCTTCTGCTATCGGTAATTTCTTCGTAAACTTCTTTCTTTAAACGATAACCTTTTAATTTATTTTCAATCCACTCCCCTTTCGGGTCGAACAACCAATATTCTTTAACACCCAATTGTTCATAAAGCGTTTTTTTGTAACCCGTATCTTTTTCCTTGGTTCCTTCCGAGGTAATTTCAAATATCACCGCAGGTACTTGTTTTTCTTCCCAAATTTTATAATTATCCCTACCCCCAAAAGCAACGTTGAAAATTACCATTACATCAGGTGCTACTCTGAGTCTAGGAAAACCTTGAGCGTAATATAAAAATTGGTCAGCTAAAACAGTGGCTTGCTGTCCCTGCAAATACTGCTTTAATATTTCTAAGGTTACAAGAATTGCATATAAATGAGCGTAGGTTTCTGCCAAAGGTTTACCGTCAGAGCTTGGGTAGATGATTTCAATATCGCTTTGTTGGTTTGCTGATGCGAGAGATGTCATGGTTTCACCAGCGGATAGTAATGTAGTTTAATTTTAATATAGGAATTTAGTTCGATAATCACTGCTATAGATTAGAAAACTTTTCTACCCCCTCTACCCCTTCTCCCCCTCCCTAACTTTACCCATAAATTTTAAATTTACGACTACCCTTCCCTCACCATCCAAACCAACATTCCCAAAATCACTTCCACCGGGGGAACCGGATAATCCTGTAAATCAATATTTAATATCTGCCCTGACAATTTAAGAAACCTCCAAGCAGTACCACTAGTAACGCTTCCATATATAGTAGTAATCGGAATACTATTTTGTTGATTGAATATCTGTGCTGCTACCATTTCCGCCGCACATTGTCCCAAACCCGACTTTAAATCGCCGTCACAAACCCTACAAGAATAAAGGTTTTAATATTTGTAGTGCGAGCAAGAATACCATCTCGCAAACTTCTATTGATAATTGATCATTGATAACTGATAACTGCTCACTACTCACTGAAAACTGATGTTTGATATTCTTATTCTTTCCAATGGCCCCGGAGAAATCACAACTTGGGTACGTCCTGTAGTAAAATCGTTACGCGATAAACTCGGTAATAACCGCGACAAAATACGCATTTCCGTTGTTTTATCCCCTTGTGCCAACGCTAGCGGTAAGGAAGCTGGCATTGCTCTTTCTTATCCTGAAGTTGATAGAGTCCAATCTGCTAAAAATTTCTTTCCTTTTCTACTCACCGGGAAAACTGCCGATAATTGGGATTGGAGAGAAAAAGGTGTTGTTCTATTCTTAGGTGGAGATCAATTTTTCCCCGTAGTAATTGGTAAAAGGTTGGGTTATCGTACTGTAATTTACGCTGAATGGGAAGCACGATGGCATTCTTTAATTAATAGATTCGGGGTGATGAAACCGGAAGTCGCTGCCAAGGTTAATCCAAAATATGCTGATAAATTTACCGTTGTTGGTGATTTGATGGCGGAAGTTTCTGCCAGAGAGGGGGGAGAGGGGGGAGAGGGGGGAGAGGGGGGAGAGGGGGAAGAATTAATTGGAATTTTACCTGGTTCTAAAGCTGCTAAATTAGCTCAGGGTGTACCTTTGAGTTTGGCGATCGCACAACAGATTCACAACAAACTCCCACAAACAAAGTTCTTCATCCCTGTAGCGCCAACTCTAGATTTACAAACTTTGGCTAGTTTCGCCGATGCACAAAAAAATCCAATGTCACAATACTTTGAAAATACATCGGCAAAGTTAATAGATATAGATTCCAAACAACCATTATTAGAAACTACCACGGGTTTACAAGTAAAACTATTATTAGAACACCCGGCTTACGATCTGTTATCTAAATGCAGTCTTTGTTTAACTACCGTCGGCGCTAACACTGCCGAACTTGGTTCTTTAGCTGTACCGATGATTGTTTTACTGCCTACTCAGCAATTGGATGCAATGCGCTCTTGGGATGGTATACCTGGATTACTCGCTAATTTACCTTTATTTGGTACTAGTTTCGCGAAGTTGATAAATTGGTATTTTCTTAAACGTAAAGGTTTGCTTGCATGGCCGAATATATGGGCGCAAAAAGAAATTGTCCCGGAATTAGTAGGAAAATTACAACCGTCGGAAGTCGCCGATATTGCGATCAATTATTTGCAAAATCCCGAAAAATTAGCTGAAATACGCGATAATTTGAGAAGTGCTAGAGGTGAAGCTGGTGCTGCTGCTAAGTTAACTCAGTTGGTATTTGAAGAGTTAAATCACCAATTATAATTACCTAATAGATATTCAATTTACTCAAAGCTGTTTGAAACAACTTTGAAAATTCCTTTATATTCGATAATCCATCGTTCGCTATTCCCGTATAATCGAAATACTTATTATCGGTAAAATACAGCTTTATTTAAACAACCTTCCACCTTATATATACAGAAACTGTTTTAAACGACTTTGAAAACTCCTCATATTCGATCATCTATCGTTCTCTATTTCCGTATAAAAGAACATTGTTTGCGGTACAATACAACTCTAATAATTTTGATGCAACTAAATAAAGCCAATAATCCGATTTTCAAATATTATTCTTGCGATTGATAAGAATAACAAAAGCTAAAACTGTAAATTTGGTCAAATATTCCTGACATTTGAAAAACGCGGTTACGATTTGACAAGGGTTTCAGACTACGGTAAATTAATAATATGTGGCGACGTATGTCTAAAAATTTCACCAAGCTTATAACCTTTATAAACTCGTTGGTTAAATTAAGGTTGAAACAGACATTTACGGCCAACTTAATATAAACATGATTTGCCATTTTTCTTACGGTTGACATAAAGTTTAAAAGATGGAATCAATAAAAAATATCTTTAGTGAATCCTTTAGATAAATTGCGATTGTTAAGATTAGATGCTTTGAGAATATTGCAAGCGTCATCTTAAGCAGCGAGGTTTCTAGTTAAGTTTTAGCGCTAAACACAAGCACTTATAAAACATATTTAGATATTTCCGTATAATAGAAGTATATTACCAATTACCAACTACCAGAATCATTCTGAATCGCTTCGAGTAAATCTTGATGAACAGATTCGGAAGTTGCGATGATTAATCCCGGTAATTTGTAATCTTCGCAGGTATTTAGTGCAGGTAAAGCAGAACCATCTAAACTAGTAACAATACAACCTGCTTCTCTAGCAAGAAAAGCTAAAGCACCACCATCGATAAATTGACCAAATCTTTTGACAGCACCACTAATTCCACCAGAGAAAATAGAATTGAGATTGGGCATTTGTATAGAGCTAGAATAATCTTCGACTGCATTAATTACCTGATATTTATCAACTAATGCAGTAGTGAGAGAATTCATTGACGAACCTAATAGTATTGTAGGTTTAGCTATCGAATCAACTTTTAATGGAGTGCATTGTGATAAATCCATATCTAAAGTACCTTTAAAAGCACCTTGATTTCTGAGAGCGTAGAAATAAGTATTTTGGTTAGGGGAGATAGCAATTACAGCTTCATAATCATCTGTATTTAAGATACTGAGAATAATTTGATAATTAGAATGTCCATCTATATAGTATTTTGTGCCATCAATGGGATCGAGAGTAACTAAATAATCATCTTTCTCGCCAAAATCAACAGCACGAAAATATTTTGTATTGGGAGAGCTTTTATATTCTTCCCCGTAAAAACGAATATCTGGGAAATTGCCTAATAAAGCAACTTCTACAAAATTTTGAATTGCCAAATCCGCTTCAGTCAAAGCAGCAGAAAAAAAGCTTTCCCCACCATCTTTGTCAGGAAGTGCTGCGATTTTCGGTTGCAGAAAACGAGCATAACCCGCTGCTGCTTTTAAATGTGGTAGTAAAGTTTCTACAATAATCCGAGGTGATGCCATAGAAGGTAATTGGTAATTGGTAACTGATAACTGTTCACTGTTCGCTGTTTTCCCCGTCTCGTCTGCCTAATTCATAAACTCCGCAACTCATACAGGCTAGAATTCCGGTACTGATACCCCAACTACCTCCCAAACTGATTTCTATAATCCAGTTAGATAAGGCACCAAATATTAAAAACGGGATGATACTAAAAATTGAAGCATAGAAAGCATTTTGTGATTCTCTTGCTTTGCGAGTTTTTTCAAATTCAGTCTCACTGGTATACATAAATCGCTCGGCAAAGTTAAACCAGCGGTTTAGCTGCTTTGTTACCCATTCGCTAAGCGGGGAAAAACCAAGGTACAGTGCCAAAGACCATAAAGTCGCTCCAGCAATGGCTACTGTATTTATGTCGAACCTGAAAGGGAATATATCTAACATGGTTTGGGAAAATGCTCGAAATTATTTAATTAACTTGCAAGCCTAATATTATCGGCCATAATAATTCTTTTTAAAGATAAATTTTACAGTATTTGTGGCGATTGGTAAAACTTCTCTGATAAACCCAGTGGGAAGGATTTAGTCCAAATTGTGCGGATACCCCGAATGTTGTTAGACGTACTTTTTTAAACTGTTTGTGTGGATGGGGAACTTTACTGCTGCTGATTAATACTTAGTTATAGGTTAGTCCACAGAAATATCAAGGGTTATACGTAAAAATGCATAAACATTTTTCTCTAGAATACGCTGCACCTTAATTACACTCATGAAGTCAGCGATTGCTTTTTAATTCTTGCGTATTATCCCTTTCAAATATCATTTTTAGCCAAGAATTATCAAGATATTTTTGAGCATTTTTACTGAAGACAATTATATCTAAAAAACTTTCAAAAAAGCATAAAAATAGTTACTTGACATTGGTATATCCACAAGTAGGATAATGCAAATATTGGGATGTATATACAGAAAATACAGTTTAAAACTAAATTTATAGTAGTTTTGAATTTGACCGCAATATTACTATTGACTAAGTAAATTTATAAGTACAATTAGAAGTATCAAAATATGAATAAACGAATACTCAATCTCAAAGTTTTAGGATTTATTCTTGTAAGTTTAACAACGATATTACCTAGCTCAAATACGGTGAAAGCTGTAGAGAAAAACTCTACATTATACGCTACAAATAACGTCTGGTCATCAGCTTCTTTCCCCGTCGAACGTTTTCAAGCTTACACATCCCCTTTCGGATATCGTCGTAGGGGTAGTCGTGTGGAGTTTCACAACGGTTTAGATATTGCCGCGCCTCAAGGTAGCTACATCCGCAATTGGTGGGCAGGTACGGTGATTCAAGTAGGCGATCGCGGTGCTTGCGGTACCCATATCATCGTTCAGTCGGGTAACTGGAAACACAGCTACTGTCATATGAAAGGAAGGGTAGAAAAATCAAACGGTACTCTTTATATGGTTGACCGCGCTGGTGGTATTAAAATTGCTCAAGGTCAGCAAATACCCGCAGGATTTAGAATTGGACGTATCGGAATGACTGGACGCACTACAGGTCCTCATCTTCACTGGGTACTCAGATACGATCAAAATTATATTGACCCAGCACAGGTTCTTCAAGCCATGTATTCCAAGCAGCAACTCACCAACACATCAAATATTAATAGCTCTCAACGCTATCAAATCAAACTTGAAGAATCGAAAGCGATCAATGAACAGTAATCAGTTATCAGTTAACAGGGAACAGTTATCAGGTAGGAATAATCTTGCAATAGACATCTTCGGAAATGAAAAAAACCTCTCTCCAAACCTCTCTCCTACAAGGAGAGAGGCTTTAAAACCCCCCTTCCCTGCTCCGGGAAGGGGGGCAGGGGGGTTAGGTCAATCTGTAAATTTAAAACCATATAAATGTTTTCCGGAGATGTCTAATGAATAAATCGCAAAAATGAATAATTATAGAAACCCGGCTTTTCCAATAAAAAACCGGGTTTCTAATTTACTACTAACAATTAACAACTAACAACTAACCACTAACTACTAACTACTTAGTACTAATCACCAATTTACTTGCTGGTAACTCGGTATATTCAGAAACTATTTTACGAAACTGTTCGCCTTCTATAGTCTCTTGTTCAATTAGTAAATCAACAAGACGATCTAATAATGCCCGGTTTTCTCGCATAATTTGACGGGCTTCTTGATAGCAGGAAAGAGCAATTTCTCGCACTTTTTTATCGATTTGGGTAGCCATGTCTTCGGAATACTCGTTGCGATTCCCCCAATCTCCACCCAAAAATACGTCTCGATTCTGACTTTCTAAGGCTACTAGTCCTAAATTGGACATTCCAAACATTGTGACCATTTTCCTCGCGAGATTTGTCACCTGTTTCAAATCATTACTAGCACCACCCGTAATTTCTTTATCACCAAAGACTTCGGCTTCTGATGCCCTTCCTCCCAGCGTCATGGTAATATTATCTTTGAGCCAAGCTTTACTATATAAACCGCTATCAATTATCTCTTCATTAGGTGTCTGTTGGGAAAAACCACCAACTCCACCGGAACGAGGAATAATTGTCACTTTATTTAACGGATCTGCGTTTTTCAAAAGTGTCGCTAGTAAAGCGTGTCCAACTTCGTGATAAGCAATTAACCGCTTTTTCTTACTATCCAACAGCGGATTTAAAGTTAAGCCAATAGTTAACCTGTCAATCGCATCGTCAATCTCTATTTGTGTAATTGTTTCCTTGCGTCTTCTTGCAGTTAAAATCGCTGCTTCATTAAGAAGGTTGGCTAAATCTGCTCCGGTAAAACCCGGAGTGCGACGAGCTACAACATCTAAAGAAACTGAAGGGTCAAGTTTCTTATTACGAGCGTGAACCTGTAAAATTGACAAACGTCCTTTTCGATCCGGTGCATCAACTATCACCTGTCTGTCAAAACGTCCGGGACGTAAAAGCGCTGCATCCAGTACGTCAGGGCGGTTTGTCGCTGCAATAATGATGATACCGTTGTTACCTTCAAAACCATCCATCTCCGTAAGTAGCTGGTTTAAAGTTTGCTCGCGCTCGTCATTACCACCACCGATACCGGCTCCCCGCTGTCTTCCCACAGCGTCAATTTCGTCAATAAATATCAAGCAAGGAGCGTTTTCTTTGGCTTTCTTAAATAAATCTCGAACGCGGGAAGCACCAACACCCACGAACATCTCCACAAATTCCGAACCGGAAATACTAAAGAAAGGTACTCCCGCTTCTCCAGCGATCGCCTTTGCAAGTAAAGTTTTACCAGTACCCGGAGGGCCAACCAATAATACACCTTTGGGAATTCTTGCGCCAACAGCAGTAAATTTCTCTGGCTGCTTAAGGAAAGTCACAACTTCACCAAGTTCTTCCTTGGCTTCTTCTATCCCCGCTACATCATCAAACATAATCCCAGTTTTGGCTTCTATCTGAAAACGAGCTTTGGATTTACCAAAATTCATCGCTTGAGAAGAAGCATTGGTTGTACGACGCAAAAACAGCAGCATCAAAGCAACCAAAGGCAAAATCCACATTAAGTTGAATAACAAAGAAACAGCCACCCTGCTATTCTCAGAGTTGGTTTCTCCAAAATCAACTTTCTTTTCTACTAGTTGATTAATTAACTCGCGGTTGTCATCCAAAAGCTTAACTTGTCTGGGTTTGTCCGCATCTTCTTCCGCTAAATATACCTTAGCTATCCGCTCAGTTTCATCAATCTCTACTCGCTTAACTTCACCCTGCTCAACTTTGGAAAGCAATTCGCCGTAACTAAGTTGGTTGTCCTTCTTCTGCTGAGCTAAGGCTTGCGTTCCACCCAAAGCCCCAGACAACAGCAAACTGGCTGAGAGCAACCCACTAAGAACTTTACTCTTAAGAGCCGAATTTTTAGTTAACGCTTTTTTGTCAAAATTAATCATAGATAGTTGCCCTTTGTCTGTTGCCGTAAAATTGGGTTAATTTTTATTGTGGTCTTCAACAATTCAAATAATTGTATTCTCAATAATAAAAGTGTAGCTTCTACAAAAAAAATACGTTTCCCATTTTTTTCATCCGATCGCTAACTTTTCGGGACGCATACTTTAAACTTTTATAATCAATACATCTTAATAGTAACTATTTTTACACATTTTCGACCCATAACCACCGTCCCCATAGCATCCAATTGTCATAAAAACAACTATTTGACACTATAAATCATTAATCGTTAAGATAATCATAGTCGTAATGACTTCAAGTTAATTATAACTATCAGCTTTTCTGTTGGCAATTGGATGGGGATTTAAACCCCAATTGCGGCGATGGGGTATTTAACCCGCTCTTCCGCTAAAAGCTAAAAGCTAAAAGCTGGATAAAGTATTTAAGTAAATTGGGAGTTAGAGAGAAAACATGGTGAAGATAGTTGGAATTGCCGGAAGTTTGAGAGCCGAATCTAATACTCATCAAGCATTGGCTATAGCAGTGCAAAGAGTAGAGGCTTTGGGTGCCGAGGTAGAAATTCTGGATTTAAGGCAAATGAACTTACCATTTTGTGATGGGGGAGACGAGTATCCAGAATATCCAGACGTGAAGCGATTGCAGTCAACGGTAAAGCAAGCCGACGGGTTAATATTAGCAACACCAGAATACCACGGTGGAATGAGCGGAGTGTTGAAAAACGCTTTAGATTTAATGAGCTTTGAAGAATTGTCCGATAAAGTAGTGGGAAATATCAGTATTTTAGGCGGGCAATCGAATAGTAACTCACTCAATCAAATGCGTATTGTCATGCGCTGGGTACACGCTTGGGTAATTCCCGAACAAATTGCCATTGGGCAAGCTTGGAAAGAATTTGACAAAGAAGGTAAACTTTTAGACGAAAAATTGTCCCAACGTCTGGATAAATTTGCCCAGAGTTTAGTTGAGAATACTCGGAAATTGCGCGGAGTTTAGTAAGAGGGGGAGAGGGGGGAGATGGGGAGATGGGGAGATGATGATTTTTATTAATTCCTTACTCCTAACTACTAACTCCTAACTTTCCCCTTCCCAATTCCTTAAAATAAAAGAACCACGCACTGGTAATTTAAATAATATGAATACTACTTTTGAATTAGACCTTCATAACATCAACTTAACTGACGAGCAATTTTTTCAACTTTGTCAGAATAATCCAGATGTAAGGTTTGAGCGCACAGCTTCGGGGGAATTAATTATTATGCCACCAACGGGAAGTATTACCAGCGACAGAAATGCCGATTTAACTTGTCAGTTAAGGAATTGGAATCAGAAATATAAATTAGGAAAATCTTTCGACTCTTCTGGTGGTTTCAAACTTCCTAACGGTGCAGAGCGATCGCCGGATGCGTCTTGGGTGAAAATGGAAAGATGGGATGTTTTGACAGAAGAAGAGCAAGAAAGATTTGCTCCCCTATGTCCCGATTTTATAGTTGAATTAATGTCTCCTAGCGACACTTTGGAGAAAACCAGAGCCAAAATGAGGGAATATATGGAAAATGGCGCTTCTTTAGGATGGTTAATTAATCGCAAGCAGAAGCAAATAGAAATTTATCGTTTGAATAAAAAAGTTGAAATTTTAGAATCACCACAAACACTTTCCGGAGAAGATGTTTTACCAGGGTTTGTGTTGGATTTGGCAGAAATTTGGTAATTTTTAACTCTTAACTCCATGTCCTAACGGACACGCTTTGCGAACACTCCTAAGCATTCCCAAAAATAAAAGAATATCCCCGTTATTTTTTGCTTGATAAGTTGTGAGATTCTCAATCGTCTTGGCTCTTCTGGGTCTAGGGGGATGACCATAGATAAGTAGTCTTGCGTCGATTCGTGTTCCATACAAAATGGAAAAGCTATCAACCCAAAATTCCTAGAGGTGCCAACATGACTATTATCACTCCTGATGGGTTCGTCGTGGAGGAAAGCCCTTCTCGCGCCATGCACGAACCCAATCTTACACTCTGGATCAGCGAAGCAGGAGGGCTGACCCACTTCGGTGCGTTCATCTGGCATTACCAAAGCAATTACCAATCTGACACAAGCCCATGCGAAGCTGGATGTTTCGCCTAGTTCAGATGCTAATTTTTTTACCGAGTGGAAAGAGCCATTGCCCACCTTGAGCGATGCGGAAAAAGCCAAACTCGAACTCCTCAAGCGGAGATATCTTTACTACGCTGATAGTGGTGCAATTACGGAAGGTACTATTAACTTAATTCTACTCTCGCCCTTGCTAGAAACCCTCGGCTTTTTCGATCAACCGTACCAAGTCCGAAGTGAAAAATATATCCGTTTTGAAATTGAAGATGGGGATACCCAACTCGACGGGTTAATTGATGCCTTGGTAATCCGTGACAGTCTGTGGTTGATTGTGATTGAAAGTAAGCGTTACGGTTTTAGTGTTCGGCAAGCAATTCCCCAAACCCTTGCCTACATGATTGGTGCAAATACATCTCCCGTGTTTGCGTTGATTACGACGGGAGAGGATTATTTGTTTATTAAATGCGATCGTGGCGGCGTTCATGATTCCGCTCACTATGCTTTGTCGGATAAATTTACTCTCAGTACGGCTAAGGGGAATCAATTGTATACAGTTGCACAAATTTTAAAGCAGTTGGTCAGTGTGTAATTATTTTGTTTGATGAAAAACTGTAATTACTGTCAGCACTAGTGTTTTGGAGGCGACCGCCCTACAGGCTAGTAGGTCAAATCTGGCTATATCATAGTTTACCCATCCAAAGGACTAGAAACAGCTTTACCACGACGGTTAAGAGCGTGGGTATAAATCATGGTGGTTTTTACGTCTTTGTGTCCGAGTAATTCCTGAACGGTGCGGATGTCGTAGCCATTTTGTAATAAATGGGTTGCGAAACTGTGGCGAAATGTGTGACAACCCACCTTTTTTGAATTTTTGCGGCTCGCACTCGTAATCCGATGAGCGATTACCATTGGTCAAACCTTTGAAAATCGCTCAAAGTGTTTTGTCAGATTACTGGCTTAACCGCGTTTGCAACATTAAGAAGTTCACGCTCCCATTTATTGGTTGCCGAGCGATCGCATCTATCTGTGGCAAGGATAACGGTATATCAGATAGCTTAGCCTCTGATGGTTAAAGCAGAACAGGCAAGGACTTAAGGCCATGCACCCCCGTTGAGGGAATAAATTCCAGCGTGACGTTTGGGTCAATGCGTAGATTGGGCAGGCGTTTTAGCACAGCACTCAGCACGATTTTGCCTTGTAGACGAGCCAAGGGCGCACCCAAACAAAAGTGAATGCCATTACCAAAGGACAGATGTGGATTGGGATCGCGATCGACCACAAATTCATCTGGGCGATCAAACTGAGTCTCATCCCGATTGGCTGACCCCATCCAAACGATTACCATTTGTCCTGCTGGAATTGTCTGTCCCGCCAGTTGAGTTTCGACTTTGGTAAACCGTTCCATCCCCTGGACTGATGAGCGATAGCGCAATACTTCCTCGATCGCCAATGGTAGCAATTGAGGTTCCTGCTTCAGCCGCTCAAAGGCTTCTGGATATTCGTTAATGCAAAGAATGGCATTCCCCAGCAGGTTGGTTGTGGTTTCATTGCCAGCTATTAGCAGCAGCATACAGAAATCGACCAATTCTTGAGCCGTCAGGGTTTCACCAGCTTCGTGAGCGGCAATTAAATCACTAATCAAGTCTTTGCCAGGATTTTGTCGCCGTTGACCTAGCAGATGTCGGAAGTAATCAGCCATTGCTTTCGGTGCGCTCGGATCATACAGTACAACGCCATCTGACCAGCGTTTGAAGTCCTGCCGATCTTCAATGGGAACACCCAAAATTTCAGCGATCGCAATGATTGGCAGTGGAATTGCCAAGTCATGCATGAAGTCCATCCGCTCTTGACCATGAACTTTATCGATCAATTCATGGGTAAGTTGAGTCATGCGCGGTGCTAATTCTTCTACCCGACGAGCAGTGAATACTTTTGCAACGAGCGATCGCAGCGATTGATGCTTAGGTGGGTCAGTGTAGTTTAGACTTTGGGTCAAGTTCGTTTGCTCTGGTGGATGGGGAATTTTCGAGGAAAACGTCTGCCAGTCTGAAAATACTCGTTTCACATCCTCATAGCGAAACACCATCCAGCTTTGCTGCTCTGTGTCATAGAATACGGGCGATTCTCCGCGCATCTTGGCGTAGTAAGGAAACGGATTGCTAAAAAGTTCAGAGTTTGGCATTACACCCGATTGCTGATTTGTTTGCATGATGAATCTCCTTGTATATGAACAAAAATTTGCAGATTGAACCGAGCCAGATTCTTGCGATCTGACAGATGGGTGACAAACAAGTTAGAAACTGAATCTTGGAGTTGGAGCTTAATGGTGCGTGAACCAGCTCACGCCAGAGGCGATTACCACAGCCGTAAGCACGCCATAGAGAGTGATGCCAATCAATGAAAATAGGAGTATTCCTCTGGGATGAATACCGAATATCGGGGCAACAACGGCGATCGTCCAACTGCCAAGAATTGGGGTCATAAGAATCAGAAACCAGGTTCCATAGCGATCAAAGGCACGTTTTACTCTTTGTCCACCCCGTTTTTCCATCTGCAAAAACCAGAGGCGTAATCGAGGTATACGCATCAGGCGGCTATAGCCCCATAGCAGCAGAGGGATGGGCGTAAAGTTGCCAAATACTCCCCAAACCACAGATGAAACCGCATCCAGTTTCATTGCCATCCCCGCTGCAACTGCGGCGTAAACCTCAAAATAGGGAAAAAACCCAACTGACCAGGTTGTGAGTGCTTTGGTCATGTACTGAACTATCAGCATGATGAGTAGGTGATTTAAGGTGGTAAATCGTGAAAAACTTGCAGGACAAATTGACTGAGTGGACTGGAATCATCAGCGTTGAATCAACAGATTGAAAAAATTAGCTACCTCATTGGTCGGTTCGTGTCATCGCAAGCAACGTTTCCACAACTTGAGTGAGACGAGGTTCGTCTAGAGTGCCAACCTGGAAGATTTCTGAGAGCCACAAACCATCGGTCGCCAACAGAATAATCGTTGCCTTTGTGGGGTCAATCCCACTGGTTTCAATCCGCTGTCGTGACTGCTGTTCGTAGACTTTGGCAGCTTCAAATAGATTGGGCGAATCAGTCGCAATTGAGGAAAGGCGGGCAATTAATGCCAGCGATTGTTTGCTAAACCGTAGCGTTGCCCGAATGTATGCCCGCACCCACTGTCCTGGTGTTCCTGGTGCATCATCCTGGTCAAACTCAGTTTCCAGAACCGTTTCAAAATCCTGAATCAGTTGCTCAACCATACCTCCCATCAACGCATCCTTGTTAGGGAAATGATAGAGTAACCCTCCCTTGCTAACTCCAGCTTGTTTCGCAACAGCGTCTAGCGTTAACGCCTCAACACCTTTGTCAATGACAACTTGACTGGCAGCTCGCAGAAGTGCTTCACGAGTACCTGATCGAGATTTTGACTTTTTGGTAGTAGCCATAGAAAAGACCAAGAAAGTAGCAGGGAACACAGGTACAGCACAGCCCTGGACAATCAAGAGCTAGATTGCCAAAAGTATGGAAGTGCTTATAGATTAACTGTACCGTCTGGACGGTTTTTATGTCAACCATTTATAGCATCTAAATTTTTGATGGCTACAAATCGTGATACTGCAACCTTTTGTTTATTAAATGCGATCGCGATTCCGCTCACTATGCTTTGTCGGATAAATTTACTCTCAGTACGGCTAAGGGGAATCAACTGTATGTAGTTGCATAAATATTGAAGCGGTTGGTCAGCGTGTAATTATTTTGTTTGATGAAAAACTGTAATTACCTTCAGCACTAGTGTTTTGGAGGCGTTGGCGATAGCCACTCCCTCCGGGAGTACCGCCCTACAGGGTAGTAGGTCAAATCTGACCATATCATAGTTTAGCCATCCAAAGGACCGCGAACAGCTTTTCCACCACGGTTAAGAACGTGGGTATAAATCATGGGTTTCGTGAATTGCAGACCAGTCTTTTTCTGCCAGCAGTATCGCATTACCGCGATCGCCTTCAATAATAATCGGTTTACTCTCCTCTGCTGCTTGGTCAATTAACTGTTGTAAATTATTTTGGGCTTCGTGTACCGGAAGGGAAGACATAATCGTTTTTTCGTTTGACTATAAATTTACTGTAGCAAAGCGTAACCCAACTGATGATATGGGAAAATTTTTCAACAAATTTAGGAGATTGAGTATAATTTGCGATCGCTACTTGGGTGATGAGTCAACTTCATTCTCCCGCATAGTTAAAAAGTTGTGGGGTGAGTGTCCAGAGAGAATAAATATAATATTGTTTTATTTTGGTTGTCACCCCTAAGAATATTAAGGTGCGATCGCGGGGACTCTCCTGTATCGCATTATTTCTGAGTTTCCCGGTGGGCAATCGCATCTGGGTTGAAGCGAGTGATATACTAGCATGAAAAATACTCTCCACACCTGATGACTCAGATGGCAACCATTGGCATTACCAAAGCAATTACCAATCTGATAGAAGCCCATGCGAAGCTGGATGTTTCGCCTAGTTCAGATGCTAACTTTTTTACCGAGTGGAAAGAGCCATTGCCCACCTTGAGCGATGCGGAAAAAGCCAAACTCGAACTGCTCAAGCGGAGATATCTTTACTACGCTGATAGTGGGGCATTATGAAACAAGGTAAAGTCATTTTTCTCAACGGAACAAGCAGTTCAGGCAAATCCACCACAGCCAAACTTTTGCAGCAGCGTTTGGACGTAGCGTTTCTTCATGTGCAAATGGACGACTTTTTCAATATGGTTCCCGTCAAATACAAAGACGATGTTGAAGTTTGCGGAAGGATGTTAACTGGTTTTCATCATTCCATTTTGGCTTTAGTCAAGACAAATAACAATGTAATTGTTGACCATGTTCTTTTTCACGACGCTTGGCTAAAAGAATGTGCAGAGTTGTTACGAGACAATTATGTGATGTTTGTTGGCGTGCATTGCCCACTGCCCGAACTTAAACGTCGTGAAAAAGAAAGAGCAGACAGAGGCGAAGGTTGGGCGCGCGAGCAATACGAAGTCATTCATGCGGGCAAGGTTTATGATATAGAAATAGATACTTTTGCCTCAACACCGGAAGAATGTGTCGAGTCAATTATCGCTTTTTACACGAGTCAACAACCCAGCGCATTCAAGCAGTTGTAAGTCGTCAACAGCGAGATAACAAGGCGCTGCACCCGACCCCCGACCCCCGACCCCGCCTACAGCCTGCGCTCGTTCTTCACTCTGGCTTTCGGCGGCGGGTGAGCTTGGTCGTTAATATTCCCGATAAAAATAATCTGACCAAATTGCTATACTTCCAAAATTAACGCGATCGCTTGACACCGCAAAGGCTGGATGGTTCTGAACCAACTGGATCTAGGCTAAGTCGTCGCTAGCCTACACCAGCAATGATTTGTCCGATGGCGTTCGCGTAGGGTGTCACTTGCGACTCAGCCTCTCGGAACGAGAATCGCTTACCATAATTTGTCATTTGGCTCGCCTGGAAAAATATTTCTAAACAATTTCAGCTTGATTTAAAGTTCGCGATCGCGAAGTGCTGTCGCCTACGGCAGATCGCGATTCACTCTACTATGCGCTTTCAGATAAATTTACTCTCAGTACCGCCGGAGGTAATCAATTGTATACAGTTGCACAAGTACTGAAACGGTTGGTAAGTGTTTAATATTACGTTTAATCAAAAACTTGACGTTGTAATTGGCGTATTTGTTTTGAAGCAAGGTGGATTGAATCTGTGGGGTATTACAGTTTATCCATCCAAAGGGCTGCGAACAGCTTTTCCACCACGGTTGAGAACGTTGATGGTTGTTGAAGAATGGGTAATTGTCCACTGTCAACTATCCCACTTATCTTTCCATATGCTGAACTTCCTTATTGACTCCCTTCGTTAACACTTCACATCCCTCTTCTGTCACTAATACATCATCTTCAATCCGAATTCCGATTCCCATCCATTTTTCATCAACTTGCGGCTGTTCTTCTGCGGGTTTAGCTCCGGGTACAATATAAATTCCCGGTTCCACAGTTAAAACTTGTCCCGGTTGCAGAATTAACGGGTTATCTTTACCATGTTGATAAACTCCGACATCATGAACATCTAAGCCCAACCAATGTCCGGTGCGGTGCATATAATAAGGTTTGTATTTCTCTTCTTCAATTAATTTATCAACTTCACCTTTGAGAATACCTAATTCAACCATTCCTTCTACAAGTACCCGTAATGCGGTATCGTGAATTGAAGAGTAAGCATTTCCCGGCTTTACTTGTGCGATCGCCTGTTTTTGGGCTGATAAAACTAATTCGTATAAAATCTTTTGCTCTGCGGTAAATTTTCCTCCCACGGGAAAGGTGCGGGTAATATCTGAGTTGTAATAATCGTAGGAGCAACCAGCATCAATTAAAAGTAAATCTCCATCCTGCATTTGACGGTTGTTTTCGATGTAGTGAAGTATGCAGGAGTTGGCACCAGATGCGACAATAGAAGGATATGCTGGCCCCAAAGCACCATTTTTTCTAAAAATACGCTCCATCTCTGCTTGGATTTCGTATTCGTAAACTCCCGGTTTCGCCATTTCTTGAGCTACATTGTGGGCTTCTACGGCAATATCGGCAGCTTTCCGCATTAACGTTAACTCAGATTCGCTTTTAACTAAGCGCATACCATGTAAAATTGTACAGGTATCTTGAATTGCTGTGGGGCCAGTACCGCGTTTGGGATAAGTCCGTAATAATCTTTGGTAATGGGTGAGAACAGTATCGTTAAAAGGTTTATCTCTGCCCAAACGATAATAAATTTTGTCTGCGTTTAGTAGATATTGGGGTAATTTTTCATCTA
Organism: Calothrix sp. CCY 0018; assembly: GCF_963920925.1. Taxonomy (NCBI): domain Bacteria; kingdom Bacillati; phylum Cyanobacteriota; class Cyanophyceae; order Nostocales; family Calotrichaceae; genus Calothrix; species Calothrix sp. CCY 0018. The sequence continues at coordinate 119,353 of NZ_CAWUDI010000003.1, forward strand.
ATTCGTTGATGGGATAAGCTTCGTCAGCACCGTACTTTTCTTTGGCTGCATCAACCCCAGTTACATAACCGCTCCAAACTTCTTTAGTAATATCCTTTGGTTGGACAAACAAGATAAACTTGTGTTCTTCGTGGTGGGGAGCTAAAACCGCTACAGCTTCCCCTTCATTTAAACCAGTTAGATAGAAAAAGTCGCTATCTTGACGGTAAGCATATTCTACATCATTATGCATCACAGCCATAGGGGCACTGCGAAAAATTGCCGTACCGTTACCAATCTTTGACATTAATGCATCCCGTCGCTGCCGATACTCTGTTTGCATAGTTAACTAGTTATGTGTTGTTTCTATTTCTCCAAGGTAATACTATTTTAGATTTTAACAGCGGATGCTTTGTGTCGGATTTTTTTCGTTTTCGCCGAAATTGCATGGAGACGTAGCAATACGCCTAATTAACTTACAAAAAGCCCCCCTTAAATAAGGGGGGTTGGGGGGATCTAATTGTGTGGACTATTTTTTCGTTATTTATTGTTTCTATTCCCAGTTTTCTTCAACAAAGTACTAAATCCAAGCGCTAAAATGCCAATCTGGCAACCTCTTCACAAAAAAATAAACTTAAATATTTAGTATTTCATCTGAATTAAAGTCTATAAAACAGGGTTAATAGCAATTTGCATTTATCATTTTTAATTGAATTCAACTCAAATCATATAAATGCAATCAAATACTAATAAAAACAATCGCTTAGATGCACTATTAGCTCTACGCGGTTTTGCCTGTTTAATGGTAGTTACAATTCATTGCGCTCCACCCAGGAAATCAATAATTTACGGCAATGTTGATTTGAGTTGGATGATGTTTAGTCACGGCGCGATCGCAGTTTGGATTTTTTTCGTTTTATCGGGTTATTTGATGGGTAAGGTTTTTTATACGAAGCGCTACACTACTGATATTGCCGGAGTTATCAAATTTTGGCGAAATAGATTTTTGAGAATTTCCCCGCTATATTATTTTGCCGTACTAATTTTATCTATTTTCGTTTATCCAGAAATACTTAAATTTTCTAATTGGGGTTATCTATTAAGAATATGTACGTTTACTTATCATCCCTATATTAGTTTTGAGGCTGTTAAATTCAATGACGTATTTTGGTCTTTATCAACGGAGGTACAGTTTTATTTAATCATTCCTTTTGTTTATAGTTTGATTCAGAATCGTTTACATAATCAGAAAAAAGTCTTTATTGCTGGTTTGTTGATAATTATCACAACTTTTATTATTAGAGGATTAATTTGGATAAGTTTTCAAACTCAAATAACTCAAGAAATGGGATATGCCTTTAAATATTGGTACACTCCCTTAATCGTAAATTTAGATTTATTTTTATGTGGATTTTTAATTAATGGATTAATTCAAAATCGTAAACCAAATTTGAATCAAACAAAATCATTATTTACTAAAATATTTGCTGTAACACTAATAATTTTCTTATATTTATTCTCCGCACATCATTTATATTATCAAGAGTTATGGAATTTACCAAATCGTAGCGGTGGCTGGAGAACATTGACGACAATATTAATATTACAACCTTTAACGGCAATAATTACCTCATTTTTTATATTTGCTTTTGAAAAAGACGTTTATCACGAATTTATCAAACATGAAAAGTTATCATTCAGCACAATTTTAAAAAATCCTGTCAGAATACTAGAAATAGCTGGTAACTTATCCTACGGTATTTATATTTGGCATATGCCAATTATTACCAGAACTTATGACGTTTTTAACGCAGAAATTCCTATAGAAGCGTTTTATATCAGATTAACAGCAACCTTGTTTTTATCAACTGTATTAGCAACTGTTACTTACTACCTGGTTGAATTACCTTTTTCTAAATGGAAGAGGAAATAGGAAATGGGTAATTGCTAATTGATAACTCCTAATTCCTAACTCCTAACTTCCCTATTCCCTACTCCCTAACAATTTGTTTACTACAAACCAAATACCTAAATATAACTAATAGCAGTTGTAATTTTTGAAAAAGTAATTAGAGCGTGATTACATACAAAAAGTATCTTTGTTCAACATTTTAAAAAATTGCCAGATGTTCCAAATTAACAGAATCTTTATAAAAATAGAGATAAAAGTTAGAAGAAAGCTGGTAATTAATAAAAACAATGTTGGAATCTACAAATCCCTTAAAGAGTCATAGTGCATTACAATCTGCGTCAATTCAAGATAATAGTTTTGCTCCAAAAACCGATTTAAATACCTTAAATTTAAGTGGTTCTTCGCAGTCATTAAATAATGAAGTACTGACTTCTGATTTTGATGCTCAGCAGAATCCTAACCCTAGTCCTTATATTAGCAGTCCGGCTGTTTTTGCTGATTTTAATGGAGATGGTGTCCACGATAAATTCTGGCGTAATACTGCTACGGGTGAAAATGCTATTTGGTTGATGGATGGTGCTAATCCTACTGGTGCTGTTATCAATACTATGGGCACGGAATGGAATGAAACCATTGGTGATTTCAATGGTGATGGTAAAACCGATTTGATGTGGCGCAATGGAAGTACCGGGGAAAACCTTCTCTGGTTGATGGATGGTAGTACTATTGCTGCTGAAGGTGCTTTAGATACTTTGGGTGCTGAATGGGATTACAGCATTGCAGATTTCAATGGCGATAGTAAAACCGATTTATTATGGCGCAATAATACTACTGGTGAAAATGCCGGTTGGTTGATGGATGGTGTCAGCGTTTCTGGGGCTGATTTTCTACCTCAGTTAGATTCATCGTGGACACCTACCGTTGGTGAATTTAATCCTAACTTCAGTACCGATGTATTCTGGCATAACGAGCAGACTGGTGAAAATGCCATTTGGTTTATGAATGGATTAAATGCAGAAGCTACTCAACTAGAAACATTTGGTGCTGGCTGGAAGCTTGAAGAAGGTGATTTCGATGGTAACTTTACCACCGATATCCTTTGGGAAAATACTGCTACCGGCGAAACTAAGGTTTGGTTAATGAGCGGTTCAAATGTTACCGCAGCAGATTTACCAACTTTGGGTTCTGGTTATGAATCCAATATCGGCGATTTCAATGCTGATGGCAAAATGGACATCCTCTGGCGCAATCAGTCAACCGGAGAAAACACCGCTTGGATTATGAATGGCGCTACTGCTACCCCTGTTGACATCCCACAAGTTGGTGCTGAATGGGATGTAACTGTCGGCGACTACGACGGCGATGGCGATACAGACGTTTTCGGGCGCAATACTCAAACTGGTGAAAATATTCTTCTTAGAGTAACTGGCGCTGATGTCGCTCAAGAAGAGTTACCTACACTACCTACTGAATGGGTTTATAGTTAATTGGTAATGGGTAATAGGTAATAAAGGATTCAAAGTATTATTAGTTTAGAGGATGCGCGGGAAAGTCATAAATAAAACCCTAGACTTTCGAGATCCCCCTAAATCCCCCTTTTTTAAGGGGGACTTTAACCCCCCTTTTTAAGGGGGGAAGGGGGGATCAAAACGCTATAAAACCAACTTAGAAGACTTCTGTGTACACCGCAGCTTTTTTAAGGGGGGAAGGGGAGATCGAAGCAATAATGAGTTCTATATCTATACTTTTCAAACATCCTCTTAGAACTTTGTTTATCTTTTTCCTATATCTTTGAAGAAGCTGCTATCTAATATCTCAGCAAATTATTAGTATTTATTAACCCGGTTTTATCAATAAGCCGGGTTTTTCATCATAAATAACTCCTGAAAATATTATTTATCAATCTTTTTTTCTCAACTATTACCAATTACCAATTACCAATTACCAATTACTCATTACCTAAATCATCATACTAAAAATGTCCATCATCAACAACACTTAATAATAAATTATATGTTAGCCCTTAACAAAAAAAGTTGAAAAAATCAGTTAAAACTGATAAATATTAGCGATAAATAAACTCGATGTTTTCAACTGAAAATCTATATGGTGTATCTGAAAACGCTTTAGATACAGCATACACTTCCATTTCAAACAATACTTTTGACGAGAATATCTCTTTCGATAGCGATTTAATTTTAACTGGTGCTTCGGAATCGCTGTTAAATGATGATGGACTTGTAACTGGTAACAGAAACCCCAATCCTAATGCAGTATTTAGCGGTGCAGCAGTTGAAGTAGATTTCAACGGTGATGGTAAAATAGATAAATTTTGGCGTAATACCGAAACTGGTGAAACTGCTATTTGGTTAATGGATGGCGTTAATCCAAATGCAGAAATTATTAGGGATGTTGATGCATCTTGGGATTTCGCTTTTGCTGATTTCAATGCTGATAACAGAACGGATATTTTCTGGCGGAATCAAGCTACCGGAGAAAATGTCGTTTGGCAAATGGATGGTACTAATATCAGTTCCCAAGAAACAATTCAAAAAATTGATTCAAACTGGCAATTTAATATTGCCGAATTTAATGGCGATGGCAAAAGCGATATTCTTTGGCGCAATACCCAAACGGGTGAAAATGCGGCTTGGATAATGGATGGCAAAGATGTCACCAATGCTGCTTATCTACCTACCACCGATTTAATCTGGGATTACAATATTACTGATTTCAATAATGATGGTAAAACCGATGTATTTTGGCGCAATAGCGTAACGGGTGAAAACGCTGCTTGGTTTATGGATGGTACCAATGCAAATGGTTATGCCGTACAAGAATTAGACACTAGTTGGAATCCTACTTTTGGCGATTTCAACGGAGATTCTCGTGCTGATATTCTCTGGAGCAATCAAGCTAGCGGAGAGAATGAAGTTTGGGTTATGAGTGGTACTCTGTTTAACGATTTGATCTTCAATGAAGAAACATTAGATCAATTAAGTTCTGCTTGGCAAGCCAATACTGGCGATTTCAACGCTGACGGTAAAACAGATATTTTCTGGCATAATACCCAAACTGGTGAAAACACAGCTTGGTTAATGAATGGGGGAAATGTTTATACTAAAGCTTTCTTACCTTCCAACGATGTAACTTGGGAACCTAGCTTCGGAGATTACACCGGCAACGGTAAAACTGATGTTTTCTGGAGCAACAGTATAACTGGAGAAACTGCCATTTGGATGATGGATGGTACTATCGCTGAAGGTGAATATTTACCAACAAATGAACCAAGCTGGCAGATTTTTTAACAGTTAACAGTTAACTGTGAGTAGTTATCAATCAATTTGAATACTGTTCGCTAATTAGTAGTTAGTAGGTTGGGTTGAGGAACGTTCACCGCTAGGTGTGCCTGAGCCGCAGCAAAGCTGAACGGCACAACCCAACATTATAGCTGTTTTCATTTGAGTGTAATACAAATCATTTTTATACTATTTAGGATGGGTTTATAGCTCATCCTTTTTGATTTTCATGTATTCGAGGGAAAAGCTTTAAGTCATAATAAGAAGAGGAAATCTAAAATCTAAAATCTAATGACTCAAACCAAAATGATTCAGTCAATAGCTGAACATTTAACATTTGAAGAGTTTATCAAACAAAAGCCTTCAGAGGGGCTGTGGGAATTACATGATGGGGTGTTAGTAGAAATGGCTCAGCCGAAAGGAAAGCATGAAATTGTTGTTTCGCTAGTTAATGGCAACCTCACACTGGAGTTTAAAAGACTTGAGTTACCTTACGGCATCCCATCCAAAGCTCTCGTAAAATCAGCATTTAGCGAAGCCGCTTATCTGCCAGATGTACTACTGCTAAATCTAGATAATTTAAGCAATGAACCCTACTGGGATGATTATTCAACAGTTACTTTGGCAAAATCTATACCTTTAGTAATAGAAGTTGTTAGTACAAATTGGCGAGACGATTATTATAAAAAATATGGGGAATATTCAGGTATTGGGATACCGGAATATTGGATACTTGACTATCTAGGGTTAGGTGGAAAAGAGTTTACTGGCAATCCAAAGCAGCCTAGCGTAACTGTTTGTTTGTTAGATGATGAGTCAGAATACATCAAAAAAGTTTATCGAGGCAATGATGTAATTGAATCAAAATTATTTCCAGAATTAAAAATAACTGCTAATTATTTGCTTGGTGTTTAGCTGCTTTCTTTGCGTAACTCTTGCAACTCCCGACGATTTTCCCCATCTGGATCTTCCGGTATGGTACCTTGCGGCGACCAAAAACCATAGCGAATCATTTCTTCGAGGATAAATTCCTCTCTTCCTAAATTGCGTACTTGTTCGTAGAGTTTCTGACGGGTGCGTGGTTGTTCGGACATACCAATTTTGGATTTTAGATTTTGGATTTTGGATTGTTTCTATTTTAGAGTTCCCAGATTGTGGAAGAAATTAACGTGGTTTGTGTAGAGACGTTGCACTGCAACGTCTCCCCGTATTTTGGGTTGTATTAAGAATTAAGCTCGTAATAACGTTTGATTATATTAAATATTTCAAATCCTAAAAATTGCGTAGGTTGGGTTGAGGAACGAAACCCAACATTATCCTGGCTTTGTTGGGTTTCGTTATCGCTGGATCTGACATACAACCAACCCACCTAAACATCCACCACCAATTACATATGATGACATGACTTCGATAGAAGTTTGATCATCTATTATGCCAAAAAGCACCAATGACCAGGTTAGTATATATGTCAATAAAGCTCCCACTATAAAACCGACTATTTGTTGTTGTTTTTCTTGTTTATTATATTGTTTCTGCTGTCGCAGTTTCGGTCTTTCTCGGAGATGTTCTTGATATTGTTGTCTTTTTGTCCTCGGAGATTCATTTTGATCTTGTTGTCTTTGTCTTATCTGTAATTTTTCTCGGTATTCTACTTCTTTCTCATCTAGAATTGGTTTTTCAATCTGAGCTATATCTTCATCACTAAGTCCTAAAAACTGCTGGAAATCTTTGAGTTGATTGCGAACAGATTCATTGAGTGGGTATTTAGCTTCAACTGCTTGGACAAATTCCTCTTTATAACGGCGTACCTTATATTTATATTCTTGCGAACTTCTCTGGGCTTCTTCTTGTTCTCGTTGTAGTCTTTGCTGAGCTTCTTGTTCCTGTTGTTGTCGAAGTTGTTCTTGATATTCGGCTCTTTCCTGCTCTCGCTTTAATCTTTCCTCTTCCTGTTGCTGTTCATATTCAGCTTGCTTTGGAGCAAAAACTCGCTTTTCAATAACAGCAATATCTTCATCTTTAAGTCCCAAATATTGCTGATATTCTTTTATCTCTTTTTCTATTACTTGACTAAATGGATAATGTTTTTTAGCTGCTTCAATTAATGTTTGCTCATACTCATAACGTTTACGTTCGTATTCTCGATACGGCTGTAAAACCTCTTCTTTAATTGCATTTGCCTCTTCTGGAGATATATTTAATTCTTGGCGCTTCCCTTCCAAAATTCTCAAGGCAAAAATAGAAAAAGCACCTTGACTTTCTTGGGCACGACTTTCTACTTCCTGACGATATACTAGCTTGGGGTCATCTTTCGGTGACTTTGCTAATAAAATTTTATGCCCTTCCTTCACCGGATAGAATTCGGGAGTCATGGCTGGAGATGTTTCTTGCACTTTGCACTTTGCATAATCGTGCAACTCATCAATGCTTATCCAACCATCCGCATCTTTATCCGCAACACCCGTATCAATTCCTTCCACCAAATAGCGGGTATAAGTAGAAAGTTCGGAACCTTGTTGCTCGAAGGAATATTGAGTAGAAGTAGAAGAAGTGAGAATTGCTCTTCCTTTACCCCCTAATTGTTCTTGCACATTGACGCTACCATCATCTTTGACGCTCATTCCTTGCGCGATCGCACCACTAAAACAGCAGTCTAAGATAATTACCTGTCTTTGAGAACGGCTATCATTGATACTGTCATGTAAAGTCCTAGCTGCAACAGCCGAAGGTGTTACTAACTTGCCATTATCTTTTCTGGTGTCGCAGGTTGAAAAATACAGATTTCCCCTGTCATCTTTAATTCCATGACCGGAGAAGTAAAATAACAGTAAGTCATCTTTTCGACGATGAGCAAATAAATCGTAAATGGCATTTCTAATATCTTGCGGTTGAGGATTTTTTAATACCGTCACATCAGCATCATTGAAATCACCCATTTCTGTGTTTACCAGCACTTCTCGCATCGCTTCCACATCTTTAACGGCAGCAGGTAAAGGGTTTAATCCCGGTTGATATTCACTTACCCCAATCAGTAAAGCTATCTTAGCCATTTTACGACCCTAGACGCTTTTGGTATTATTGAGAAAATCTTCGGCTTGCTGCATCGCGAATGCAAACTCTTCTCTACTGCTAGCTTCTAAATTCAATTCTCTACCGTCGGGAGCTTTGAGTATTAACTTAATGGGTTTATTGCCAAAGCGATCGCGCAAAAAGCTAAAAACATTTTTTAGATGTGCTTTATCTAACAAAACTGTTTTTAACATTCCTAAAGCGTAGCCAGTCAGAGATTTAGAATTTTCGGGTACGGAAGCAACCTCTACTAGAGCAGCATCTTCTACCCCGTCTACATCTCTAATCTGTGGCAGTAAATTTTCTACTTCTGCTTGTAATTCTTCATCATCTAAACCTAGTTCTGAAAGAGAAATGGTTAGCTGAATATCGGATGTTGTAATCATGAAATAGCTGGAGTAATTTTATAGATTATAGATGTTTCGATAGTATTAATACAACAAAGCATCCGTGAAATCCGCAGTTTAATATAAAAATATCTTACAGCAACCTTGCCAAGTCCAATCTCTCCCCTTGTAAACCGGAGGCTTTCTCGCAGAGAAATCAATTGATGCGGCTAATAAACAAAGTACGTTAAAATTCACATCTTGCACCATTTTCAATTAGCTTTCACAAACGCCTTGGAATAAATTCCCAGGCTCAAACATAAAGTCTGATAAATCAGACTGGGCATAGGTTTTAGTGCTTTTTAACGTACTATGGCTAACGCCACGCTGAGCCGCACCCTCCGCGTGAAAGCTAACGTATATCACCCTTGAAATTAATTTCAAGGCCAGAATATTAGCTTGACGACATAGTGCAAGATATTAATCAAAAATAACTAATTAAATATTTCTAACAAAAACTTCTTAAGGTGATGTATTTCTATTGTTATTCCTCGAAATATTAAGCATCTGCAATCAATCATTCTGAACCGAACCTTCATCGGGTTTGTGTGGTAGCTCAGACAAAGGAAAATTAATTCTACCCAACTTAGCTGGTTCAACATGATTTAATCATTTATCTTCAACTCGATCGGATCTTAAATGAGTTGTAATTGTAAACTTTTCGGTAGGAAATATTTTCATCATTGCGCTGCAACGTCTTCACACATTTTGATTCTTATCGATAAATTTGTTACCATGACGGTTTAATGTAAATCAAATTTATAAAGCAATTCTTGTTCCAAAAATAAAATCGAAATTTTCGATTATTGGTGACGCTTTTCTGATATTATTATTTTATGAAAAATATTTTTTATAATAGGCATATTCGTTTCTCTAAAAATTTGATAAACATCCCATTATAAAAAATATCTTCATTATTCTATTATCCCACATCGCGAACATTGATGAAAAATATTTTAATTGAAACTATTTGATAATTTGGTTTTGTAATTTGATTTTGTAAATTCAACTAAGAATTGCATTCCCCAGTGGGATTGTCAACAACGAAAATCCAACCTGCATAGAATGAATGCAATCCCTAATTGGCTAAGCTTTACTAAAAACCAGGAAATACAACCAGGTACTCAATTCCTTCACCGGGAAAAAGATATACGTCAAAGGATTAATGGTAACGATAATATTGCGAAAATCCCGACGCGCTAAAAACAGAATTCCTTTCGCAACTTGTTCTGCTGACATCACCCCGTAAGGATTCAATTTACTCTTAAATGGCCCCAATATCAACTTACGAATCGTACAGGGGGAATTCAACCTTTTTAAAGTAATAATATTTCCCAAAGTTCTTTTACTCAATTCATACAATGGACTTAAAGCTGGGGATACTTCGGCTTCCGATGTATTAATCCAAATTTCTTTAGTTGCTTTCGCATCTGCTCCGGTAACGGTGGAGAAAAATACGTCCATTAATCTCACTGCTGAAAATGCATTTACTTCAAAAGATTTATCAATATCTTCTGGAGTACGGCTACCTAACACATTTACACCGTGGTTAATAATTAAAATATCAACTTTTCGTAAATGCTCTAATAATTCTGATTCTTTCCCAGATTCCCAAGCTACGGCACTTACTCTAGGTTGTTGTACAATTTTTTCGGGATTTGTAGTTAAAGCTAAAACTTTGGCATTATTTGCAATAAGTTCAGTTGTTAAAGCTTGTCCCAAACTACCGGATGCTCCAGTTATAGCAACGGTTTTACCTTTTACAGAAAGTGCAGTTCCCAAAATTTTATCTACCAAAGGAAATACACCACTATAATAAGCGTTTACGTCATCAAAATGATGCCGCCAGTGGTAAGTACGATTCACCCACCACACCGAAGGAATTACGTCTAAAGCTCCAGGCTTATGGGTATAGTCGGTTTCAACTTTACCCAAAAAATACCGTAACGACGCTCCATAAAGGAAAGTCGCAGCGTAAAGCACACCCAACCATAAACCCATCGGACGAAAAATAATTGCGATCGCGCTAATTATAACCAGCAGCAAAATAGATTCAACAATATCGTGATAAAGCTGAGAATCCTTATAAGCTTCCAAAGAAATGATCGATAAATCACGTTTGTACACCTGATGGTGTTTGTTGTGCCATTTAGCCAGCCATTTCACGTGATGGCAAGCAGCATGATAGCTATCCCTAACTACTTCGGCAATCAAAACCGAGAGAAATCCCCAAGCAACAAACTGCAAGCAAGCATACATTGCCACAACCCAATTAATTTGTAATCCTGCTCCCATCACGGTTTTAATCTCAGCTAATGTTTTTTCCGCATGTATTTTTGTTAAATACACCATACATCCTATTTATCGCTTATGAACTGGCAAAATTAAGGATATATAGGAACAGTTTAATATTTTACCTTTGTCGAAAATCGGGAATTGGGCATAATTATATTCGAGTAGGTTATATTAGGCTTCGGTCATAACGTACCGTTATGAAGAAGGTAAATATTAGCGATGAACAGTTAGAAGATGGTATCTGTTACAAAAATATTAATCAATCAATTATTGAAAATCAATCAAATAATAACTAAAAGAATAAGTCTATATGTAATTTTTTGTAGCTGCTTAATTTTGATATCAAATTTAGCTTTTTCTGGTATTTCTCATGCTCAGATAACTAACCCAATACCAAAAAAAATAGAGAAATCAAAATTAATTGTAGGTTTGCAAGAAATAGTACAAATTCCCGGTAGTGGAACTACACGTTCGGTTGCGCGATTGAATTTTTTAACTCATTCAGGTGACGGTAGCGGAAGGTTATTTGTTAATGATATGCGAGGTAAATTTTATGTAATTAATCAGGGTAAAGCTTCTTTATACATGAATTTTAAAAATTTGGTATGTTCGGGTTTTAGCTATGAAAATTCACAACAGGGCTTTTCCTATTTTGCGTTTCATCCAGAATTTGAAATTAATAGCATTTTTTATACTGTAAATACTGAAGAAAAAAACAACCGTATTCCCGATTTTGCTGTTACCAAAAAAATTTTTGATAATAAAAATAATACTGTAGAAAGTTCTCATCATGAAGTAATTCGGGAGTGGAAAGCTACTAACCCTGCGGCAAATACTTTTACCGGAACATTTAGAGAAATTCTGCGAATTGAACAACCATTCCCAGACCATAATATCGGACAATTGGGCTTTAATCCCAATGCTAAACCGGGGGATGCCGATTATGGTATGTTATATATTGCTTTAGCTGATGGAGGTAGTAATGGCTTCCCCGTAAGTGAAACAGATCCCCTCGATAACGCACAAAGTTTAAATACACCTTTGGGTAAAATTCTGCGGATAAATCCGAATGGTAACGATAGTGCCAATGGTAAATATGGTATTCCCAAAGATAATCCTTTTGTTAATAGTATAGATTCAAAAATATTAGGGGAAATTTGGGCTTATGGGCTGCGTAATCCCCATCGTTTTAGTTGGGATACGGGTGGTAATGGTAAAATGCTGTCTGTTGATACCGGACAAGCTTTTATAGAAGAAGTTGATTTGATTGTCAAAGGTGGTAATTATGGATGGGGAAATCGTGAAGGGACTTGGGTTATTAAAGAAGATAACGAAAATACTCTTTTTGATTTACCTGAAAATGATGATAAATATAATTATACTTATCCGGTAGCTCAATATGACCATGATATTCCCAAGGATTATGAAGGTTTTTATGGAATTGCAATTACGGGTGGTTATGTATATAGAGGTAAAGCGATTCCCGAATTAATCGGTGAATATATTTTTGCAGATTTTGGTAACGATGCCCGTTTTTTTCACGTACCCGTAGACAAGCTTATAAATGGTAAGCAAGCACAGATAAAAGAACTTAAACTTTTTGATGGTAAAAAAGAAGCTAGTTTTCTAGAAATTATTGGTAGCAAACGTTCTGATGTACGATTTGGGATAGATGAAGCAGGAGAAATTTACGTGACATCAAAAAGCGATGGAAAAGTAAGAAAACTCGTACCTGTTAAAAACAATTAGAATATAAAGTTATATTTTCTCCCGAGCTTGAAATCAATTTCAAAACTGCATATAGGATTACTCCGCAGATTTTTGTTAGTGTAGAGTGTGTTACCGCGAAGCGTAACGCACCGTCTTATATAAGTTTCGGTACTATATCAAACGAAATAGAAAAGTTAATGCCAGCAAGGTGAATTATAAAAATGATAAAAAATACTTTCCGAATAGCCACATATAGTTTACTACTAGGCTTGTTAAGTTTACAGTCAAGCTGTGGAAATACTCACGCTAATACATCTGAAACATCAGATATTGTCGATGATAATACCAAGGTAGAAAAGTTATTCGATGGATTCAAGTTTACGGAAGGTCCGGTTTGGAATCCCGAAGGATTTTTACTTTTTAGCGATATTCCAGCAGATGCTATATATAAGTGGAATACTAAAGATAAACCAACTGTATTTCGTCGTCCTTCTGGAAATACCAATGGTAATGCTTATGATAATCAAGGACGTTTAATTAGCGCTCAACATAACCGCAAACTTACACGTACCGAAAAAGATGGTAAAGTCACCGTTCTAGCAGAACGCTATGAGAATAAACTTCTTAATAGTCCTAACGATATTGCAGTGAAGTCAGATGATAGTATTTATTTTACCGACCCTCCCTACGGAATTAAAAATGTTGAGGAAGAATTAGGATTTTATGGTATTTATCGTTGGCAACCAAACGGAAATTTAACTCTGTTAAATAAAGAAATGGTACGTCCGAATGGAATTGCTTTCTCTCCCGATGAAAAAAAATTATATGTAAGTGATTCGGAAAAATTACATATCCAGGTTTTTGATGTTAAACCAGATGGGACTTTAAGTAAAGGTAGAGTATTTGCAGAATTACCTGGGGAAAAAGGTGTTCCCGATGGTATGAAAGTAGATGTTAAAGGCAATATCTACTGTACGGGTTCTGGAGGTGTCTGGATTTTTTCACCAACTGGTAAATTTCTCGACAAAATTAACGTTCCTGAAAACGCTACAAATTTAGCTTGGGGTAATAAAGACTATAAAACACTTTATATCACAGCAGGCAATAGCGTTTATCGAATTCCTTTGAATGTTGCAGGAATACAGCCTGGGAGTAGCGATAAGTAATTTTTTTCAACGCAAAGGAGCGCAAAGGTTTACGCAAAGGAGCGCAGAGTTTGTTTTTTTTATGACAATCTGTATTGATATAACATCGGGTTTTTCTAAATAAAAATACTCATTTTGCAATTTTTTAGTGATTTTATTTACCAATAAAATATCTTTCGGTAATAAATAATTAATAATAGCAATATTTGCAAATCAATTATATCTTTCAATTTAAATAAAATCAAAAAAAATGAATATTCTTAGCTACATTAACCTTAAATACGTACTATTATTTTGTTTGGGATTATTCTTAGCAGGAATTTGTTATTTAATAGTAAACGCTAATATAATATGTCAGAAAAAATTACAGTTACAAAAACCAATTATCAAGGCTGGGAAGATTCTTATGTTTTAAGTAACTCCCAAGTAGAAGCAATTATAGTTCCAGCAATTGGCAGAATAATGCAATTTCGCTTTCAAGGTGGAGAAAATACATTTTGGGAAGATTCCCAGATATACGGTAAGATACCAAATTCCAAATCTGAAGAATGGGATAACTTCGGTGGTGATAAAACTTGGCCAGCACCCCAATCTGAATGGGAACAAATTACGAAAATAAGTTGGCCACCACCTACTACATTTGATTCGGTACCAGTTAAGCCTGAACTCGAAAATAACGAATTAACGTTAATTTCAGAAATTGACCCATTTTACGGGATTAGATTCTACCGCAAAATTACACTCGAACCAAATCAACCAATAATGAAAATCACCACCACTTTTGAAAAAGTCAAAGGTGATTCACAACAAGTTTCCGTTTGGACGATTACACAGTTAAACGAACCAGTTTCAGTCTACGCAGCAATACCCCAAAACTCGATTTTTCCTCAAGGTTATAACCAGCAATCTGATGACTTACCAGCTAACTTGAAAATAGATAACGGTATTTTATCCTTAAAGCGCGATCGCGAAAAAGCCCATAAAATTGGCAGCGATGCCAGTACATTATTATGGGTTGGCGAAAAAACCGCAATTCGCATGGATTCACCAAGAATAGATAAAGCAAATTATCCCGACAATAATAGTAATTCCGAAATTTACACCAATTACGATCCAAAAGCTTACGTTGAGTTAGAATTCCTTAGTCCGTTAAAAACTTTGCAATTAGGCGAAAAAATCGACTTAACTGTCACGTACACTTTATTTAAAACCACATCAGAAAATCTTGAGGAACAAGTAAGGAAGATTCTGGGAAGTTGACACTCCCAGCATTACGCTTCGCTAAAATACTGGGATTCTTTTTACTTACAGGCTTGGGCAGTGCAGAGGGTTCTTACTCGAACAGGCTTATATCCCAGGGTTAAAACCGCTGGGTTTTACGCTGCTTGTATTCTTATAAAAAGATATCGGATATTAGATATATTGGAACAATTTACCTAATAAGTAGTCGTACAAAATTAATTTGGCTCTTCATTACATAGTATGCTAAATCTTCAGTTAAAAAGCCCGAAACACTTGTTATGTAAGAACTTTAAAGTATTTATTCATATAAAATACCTTCTACAACTATTTTTCCCTTCTGCCCTCTGCCTTCTGCCTTCTGCCTTTTTACGACTATTTAATTAGCATACCAAGTGCTGAAGAACCATTAATTTTACATTCTGAAAGCTTAAATTCCTTGCGATTGCTTCGTTCCTCGCAATGACAATATACAATTAATTTTGTCTAAGCACTTATTAAGAAGCAAAATCGTATTCACCACCCCGTTCAATTCCGCGTTTGTAAGCAGGAAGTGAATGAATGCGATTTAGAAATTCCTCAATTTTCGGTCGGCTTTCAAGCTGTTTCGGAAGATTACCAAGCAATTCTAAAGGAAAGCTCATTTGAATATCGGCGGCAGTGAATTCCTCACCCCCGAACCATTTACTCTTATTTAATTCGCTTTCTATATAGTCAAAGTGCAGCTTAATTTGAGGTGCGATAAATCCATCCATCGCGCTGCTATCTCCGATTCCAAAACGGGTAAAAATTAAGTTCATCAGCAAAGGTGGCATTGCCGAACCTTCAGCATAATGCAGCCAATAAGTATAACGTAGGTGTTCTGGTGTCTCACCTGCTGGAACTAATTTACCGTTACCGTACCGACTAACTATATATTCTACAATTGCACCTGATTCGGCAACAGTTTTATCTGCATCTGTAATTACTGGTGACTTTCCCAAAGGATGAACTTCATACAATGATGGTGGTGCCAACATTGTTT
The DNA here is from genome assembly GCF_963920925.1 of Calothrix sp. CCY 0018. Lineage (NCBI taxonomy): Bacteria > Bacillati > Cyanobacteriota > Cyanophyceae > Nostocales > Calotrichaceae > Calothrix > Calothrix sp. CCY 0018. Next base: position 135,411 of record NZ_CAWUDI010000003.1, read on the forward strand.
CTGCATCCCGCTGATAATACTTTATCTCGTAATCAATACCCAATTCTTCCAACAGCCATAATATACGTTGCGATCGCGAATTATTCAGATGATGAACAACAATCATTATATATCCCCAAATATCTATTCCTTCTCAAAAGCAAAGCATAATTAGCGTCGATAACACATCCTGCTATCTAGCAATTGTTTGCTCGTAAAATACATACCAAAAGGATGATGTTGTCAATACCAGTATGTGAATCGGATATTTTTAGTATTTAAAAAATAGAAGAAAAAGTAGCTGTACTTTCTCTTCTATTTTGTTAGTTAATGAAAGTAAATTACCGTATCTTTTATATTACTTCTTCAAAATTATCCAAACTGCGTGAATAATTCCAGGAAAATATCCCAAGAAGGTTAAAAGGATATTAATCCAAAAATCTGGACCAATACCAACCTGTAGAAATACTCCCAAAGGGGGAAGAAAAATAGCACAAAGTATGCGTACTAAATCCATTATTGCCTCCTTAAGATTAAATTAATTAACAATTTATCTATATACTAACCATAGCATTTCTATAATCAATGACCAGTAGCAGTTAACAATTATGAGTTAGTCGTTTAAATTACTTAAACCTGTAAAACTAAACCTTGAAGCTAGCTTCTATATTTGGCTTTTAATACCTGATTATGTTAACTATTAAGTAAAATCACCCACCACTGATTTTAGCTTTATAACCCTCTTTCTTGAGAATTTCGAGAATCTTTTGCTTGTGTTCCCCTTGAATCTCAATTTCATTTTCCTTAACCGTACCACCGCAACCGCATTGCCCCTTTAACTGTTTTAATAAAGCCTGTAAAGTTTCTGGTTTACTTTGAAAACCCGTAATTATCGTCACAGTTTTACCTTTACGCCCAGCGCGAGTAGCCTGTACCCGTAAATCTTGTTTTTCAGGAGGTAAATCGGGTGTTGCTCTTTGAGTAGCAGCATTATCGTCACCAAATTCTCGCCAACCAGCGGATTTATCAGAAGATTTGCGTTTTGCAGCAGCCATAAAATTAGATAATTTCTTGTCCAATTCTGATTTTAACTTTACCAGCCACTATTCGTTCGTCTTGATCGCGTACTATAAACATCTGCCTGCATTACACTACATTTTAGAATTGCCAGCCCTTGCTTCAACAGCTTTCATAATATATATGCCCTACGATATTACTTTATGTCCGGGAAAAAATTGTCCTATACGACAGAATTGTTACCGCTTTACAGCTAAAATCCCAGGTAGAAAGAATTTTTTTGCAAGTGTTCCCTATCAAGTTACTAACAATTCCTGCGATTACTTTATCAGCAACCGTCCAGATGACAATAAAATCCGTTTGAAAGCCAATCAAATTTGGCAACAAATGGGTTGTCCGAATCATAAATCAGTAGAATGTTGGCTTCAAGCTGAAAAAGAACTGATGTAGAAAGTAGCCAAACAAATAACTATCAAACATTACATTGTATCAAACTAGATTTAAAATATTCAAAAATTTTGTAATAATTAAACCAATAGACCCTCATTTGTAACCATATTATGACACCAGATGAGATAGAAGTAGCACTGCAAACTGCTTTCACCCATTGCGATGCAGCCCGCTGTCCTCTCACTGATGGGCAAAAGAAGATATTGCTGCAAGCGATGAGCAACCAAATTAATGGAAATTTGAGTCAAGATTTATTAGATGATCAAAATCCTTTAAAAGAATTGACTTCTGAAGAATTGCAAATTTTGTCTGAGTATGTTCAAGAAATCGAGCAACAAAATCGTTCTTGGAAAACGCAACTACTTAACGATTGGCTGCAAGAGAAAGATTCTGGTGTCGTACAATTTATCCGCGAGCGCTACGGTATACAGTGGATAAACAAAATTGAAAAATATCATTTCGATGAATTTGCAACAGAAGCAAACCTCAAATTAAAAGTTGGCGATCGCATCGAAGTTTGCAACGGATTATGGGAATGGGTACAAGAGGGAACAGCCTGCGAGCCTCAATGGTTTATCTGTTCCGTAATTAACGTTGAAGAAATTGTCGATAATGATACGAATTATACAACTTGCACTATACGCTTCAACGATGGTGGAGAATATCAAATTCAAGGTGTTTATCAATGGAATAGCTACCAATGGCGCTGGGCGGCGGAAGGTAGGCAGTAGTAATTAGCCAGGAAAGGGGAAGAGAATTTCTAAATATAAATTATTTGATGAAACGATTAATATTTTTTTCTCCCAGATACAATATTTTGATATCTGGGATTTTAGCTGTTTATCCTATTCCCTGCAAAAAATGTATCAAAACTTATATTTTATTTATCTCAAATAATTCAGTTTGACAACGCTTAAAAAAATCTGTATTTCAATCAAAAAGTAGCCGAAACAACAATGAATTATAGTTAATTCTGTTCGGTTAAATACAGTGAATTTTTATTACGAAATATAACATAAAGTTGCTAAGATAAAAGGGAAAAGATAAAGCTCGGTAATTGGCTAAATATGTAGAAGGAAATACAATGCTTGAGAAACTAATTCCGCATTTGAATGAGCATAATTTACCCTATCCAGATACAATTCATCCAATCGTAGTCCACTTCGTGATTGCGATGGTTTTATTTGCCTTTGTTTGCGACGTAGTAGGTTATTTTACTAACAATACTAAACTATTTGAAGTTAGCTGGTGGAATATGTTTTTCGCTACAATTTCAGTTTTTGTCGCAGTTATTTTTGGTCAAATTGAAGCTGGTTTGGCATTAGCATATGATGCGGTTGAACCAACACTTAATTTGCACACCTTAATAGGCTGGTCACTTTCAGGCTTTATTGCTGCAATGACGGGATGGCGTTATGTGATTCGTATCCGCTACCCCAAAAGAATACCAGTTACTTATTTAGGAATAGGATTACTTTTAACAATTCTGCTGTGTTTTCAAGTATATCTTGGAGACAAACTAGTTTGGGTGTATGGATTGCATACAAGTCAAGTTGTTGAAGCTGTAAAAGAAGGGGCTTTGTGATGGATTCAGAAATAATTAACTCTTTAGATGTCGGTGCGAATGGATTACCATATAGTATTCCAATTCATCCTAATTTAGTGCATTTAACATTAGGATTGTTTATTATTGGTATCGCCTTTGATATTGTAGGTGTCTTTTTCACTTTAGAAAAGCCAATCTTCAAATTCTTATCTATTCGTGTCAATCGTTCCAACTTTTTTGATGTTGGCTGGTATAACATTGTTGCTTCTGCCATAATTACTTTTTTTACAGTTGCAGCAGGCTTTTATGAAATCATGCTGGCACAACCTCAAGCTGATGTAAAAAGTGCTTGGGGATTGGGAGCAATGGAAACAATGCTTTGGCATGGTGTCGGAGGAGTTGCACTGCTAGCATTGATAGTTGGCATGGCTGTTTGGCGAGGATTTCAGCGCTTCAAATTTTGTAAAGATAAAGCTTTGCAAGTCCAATTGAGTTATTTATTAGTTGGACTTGTCATCATGTTTGTTATGTACCTCCACGGAACATTAGGAGCGCATATGGCTGGTGAATTTGGTATACACAATACCGCAGATAATCTAATCAGAATGGGACAAGATCCTAATACTTTATTGAAATAAATTGGTAATTGGACATTGAAAATTAACAACTAACAACTAACAACTAACAACTAACAACTAACACCGAATTATTATTAGTAATGAAAAGACGCGAGATTATATTATTAACTATCAGTACAATTCTCTTAGCTATTGTGAGTCTGGGGATAGGAAAACTTTCTTATTCTTGGCTTCCTCCACAAGCTGCGGCTGAATCTCTTTTATTTGATGATTTATTCAGCTTTTTGGTGACTTTAGGAGCATTTATTTTTCTAGGAGTCACGGGAGCGCTAATATATTCAATTATCTTCTATCGTGCGGGTAAGTATGATATTAGTGATGGCCCTCACGTAGAGGGTAATATCGCTCTGGAAGTAGTCTGGACTGCAATTCCATTTGTATTGGTGATTTGGATCGGAGCTTATAGTTACCAAATTTACGACCAGATGTCGATCCTTGGCCCGATGGAACATCAGCATATGTCGATGGGGATGAAATCAGCTAATGCAGAAACAATTTCACAAACGTCGGAAATACCCCAAGATTCTAAAAAAATCGAGGTAATATCGAAACAGTGGGCCTGGATTTTTAATTATCCCGAGCAAAATATCAGCAGTACTGAATTACATTTACCTGTAAACCAAAGAGCTTATTTAACCCTGCAATCAGAAGATGTGATACATGGTTTTTATATTCCTGCATTTCGGGTAAAGCAAGACGTTATTCCTAACGAAACAATCAACTTTGAATTTACCCCTATCCTGGAAGGTAAATATAGACTCAGAGATTCTCAATATAGCGGTACTTATTTCGCAGCAATGCAGGCTGATGTGATTGTTGAGTCTCCTGAAAAATATCGCGAGTGGTTAAAGGAAGCAAAAAGCCGCAAACCTTCCCCTGCATACAATCAAGCAATGTCTGAATACACCATAAAATCAGACCACGCAATTGATACAAATTGGGCAACAATTAAGCCAGCAGAACCTCCCGTAGTGAATTATCACAGTTAGTGGGCATGGGGCATAGGGCATTGATAATTGTTTACGGGTAATCCAAAATCCAAAATCCAAAATCCAAAATCTAAAATCTAAATGACTAACACTCAATCTAAAAACACTGAGGTTGTACAGAAGCAACATCAACCTCAAAATAAAAATCAACCAGAACATCACCATCATCCACCAACAACTTGGAAAACCTATTTTACTTTTAGTACCGACCATAAAGTAATTGGTATTCAATACATAGTTACGGCTTTCATATTTTTCCTCATTGGAGGAGTATTAGCCATGATAATTAGGGGTGAATTAATCACTCCTGAGTCTGACTTGGTAGATCGCACCGTTTACAATTCAATGTTTACGATGCACGGAACGTTAATGCTATTCATGTGGACTTTCCCCATATTGGCAGGCTTAGCGAACTACCTCGTACCTTTACAAATTGGGGCTAAAGACATGGCATTTCCCCGCCTAAATGCCTTAGCCTTCTGGATGGTTCCGGTATTCGGAATTATACTCATGTCCAGCTTTTTCGTTCCCGGTGGTTCCGCACAAGCAGGTTGGTGGTCTTATCCGCCTGTAAGTACCCAAAACCCTACGGGTAACTTGGTTAACGGACAATTTCTATGGTTGTTGGCTGTAGCAGTATCAGGCGTTTCCTCTATTTTAGGTGCGGTAAATATTGTTACCACAATTTTCAAAATGAGAGCGCCAGGAATGGGCTTTTTCAAAATGCCAGCTTATGTATGGACGGTATTAAGCGCTCAGATGATCCAATTGTTTGGATTGCCTGCACTAACTGCGGGTGCGGTAATGCTGCTGTTTGACTTAACCGTGGGTACTGCTTTCTTCGACCCAGTACAAGGTGGCAACCCGGTACTATACCAGCACTTTTTCTGGTTTTACTCTCACCCTGCGGTATACGTAATAATACTGCCTATATTTGGGATTTTTTCCGAAATATTCCCTGTTTATGCTCGCAAACCTTTATTTGGTTACAAAGTCGTTGTCGTTTCATCCTTAATTATCACTGCATTAAGTGCCGTGGTTTGGGTTCACCATATGTTTGCTAGCGGCACACCGGGCTGGATGCGGATGCTGTTCATGTTCTCCACAATGTTAATTTCCGTACCCACAGGAATTAAAGTATTTGCTTGGGTAGCAACAGTCTGGGGAGGTAAATTACGTTTAGATACACCAATGTTGTTTGCATTGGGTGGATTAGTAATGTTTGTATTTGCAGGCATCACTGGTATTATGCTTTCCTCAGTTCCCATCGACATTCACGTTAATAATACTTACTTCGTCGTCGGACATTTTCACTATGTAATTTACGGTGCAGTAGTGATGGGTATCTATGCAGCGATCTATCACTGGTTCCCCAAGATGACAGGAAAGATGTATTACGAAGGTTTAGGTAAACTGCACTTCTGGTTAACCTTTATTGGTGCAAACCTCAACTTCTTTCCCATGCATCCATTAGGATTGCAAGGAATGCCGCGTCGAGTTGCTTCCTACGATCCACAATACTTAGGTTGGAATGTAGTTGCTAGTATTGGCGCGTTCATTTTAGGAATATCTACATTACCGTTTTTACTTAACATTATTAGTTCTTGGATTGACGGTAAAAAAGCATCAGATAATCCTTGGAATGCAATTGGTTTGGAATGGTTAGTATCTTCACCACCACCCGTAGAAAACTTTGAAAAACAGCTTCCAATTGTACTAGAAGCACCATACGGTTACGGTAAATCTAAACCAGAAGATTTAGTTGCAAATGCATCTGAATTAAATTAATTAATTTGGGGATTGGGCATTGGTAATTGGTAACTCCTAACTCCTAACTATTTCCCATTCCCCGTTCCCTATTCCCTACTCCCTCAAAAAATCTAATCTAAATATTATTTGTTATGAGTACTACAGACGGCAAAACGATACAGTTAGAACATGAGAATACATTCGATGAATTAGAGTTAATTAATCATGGGAATGTAGCTGAACACGAGCATGATGAAGAAGGCAACAGTATGTTTGGCTTCATCACATTTCTGTTGTCGGAAAGTGTAATTTTCTTAAGTTTTTTTGCAGGATATATAGTTTACAAAACAACAACTGTTGATTGGCTACCACCGGGAGTTGCAGGATTAGAAGTTAGAGAGCCATTCATTAATACAATAATTCTGGTTTCTAGTAGCTTTGTTATTTACTTTGCAGAAAAGGCATTGAAAAACCATAATATTTGGCTTTTTCGCCTATTTTGGTTATTAACAATGGCTATGGGAAGCTACTTTCTCTACGGGCAAGCAGTTGAATGGAGTGGCTTAGAATTCGGCTTTACATCTGGTGTATTCGGTGGAATGTTTTACTTATTAACTGGCTTCCACGGCTTACACGTTTTAACAGGTGTTTTATTACAGCTAAATATGTTAATTCGTTCTTTCATTCCAGGTAATTACGAAAATGGTCATTACGGTGTAGATGCAACATCATTATTTTGGCACTTTGTTGACGTAATTTGGATTGTTTTATTTGTACTTCTTTATCTTTGGCAGTAGATGGGGAGTAGGGAACAGGGAACAATTCCCAACAACTAACAACTATCAACTAATAACTAATAACTAAAAATGATTATTGACGACCAACATTATGATGTAATTATTGTCGGTACTGGTGCTGGTGGAGGAACTTTAGCGCGTAAACTGGCACCTACGGGCAAAAAAATTCTTGTTTTGGAACAAGGAGATTTTTTAGAAAAAGAAAGTTCGCAGTTAGTTGATGTGGAAGTTTTTAAAAAAGAAAGCTTCTATGCACCAGAACAGTGGTATGAAGAGGAAGGTGATACTTTTTTTCCTCAAACTAGTTATTCGGTAGGTGGTAATACCAAAATTTATAGTGGTGTACTGCAACGAATGCGAGAAAAGGATTTTGAAAAAGTTCAGCATCAAGATGGTATTTCTCCGGAATGGGAAGTTAAATATCAGGATTTTGAACCTTACTATACTGAAGCTGAAAAACTCTATCAAGTTCACGGTAAAGCTGGCGATGATTTAACCGAACCCGCTCGCAGCGAAGATTTTCCGTTACCTACCGTTGATAGCGAACCTCAAATTGAAGATATTTGTACTCGCATTTCTAAGCAAGGATTAAATCCAGCATATCTTCCTATCGGAGTTGGCAAACAAGGACGAACTGATTCGGAAGATACGGGGATTTCTCCTACTATCAAAGTTTACGATAATGTGACCCTGAAAACTTCCGCTAAAGTATCGCGTTTACTTACCAATCCTTCAGGAAAAGTAGTTAAAGCTGTAGAAGCGCAAATTGGAGAACAGTTTTATTTATTCGAGGCAGATATTATTGTACTTTCCTGTGGTGCGATAAATTCAGCCGCTTTATTATTACGTTCTGCTAACGAAAAACATCCCAAAGGATTAGCGAATAGTTCCGATTTTTTGGGACGTAATTTAATGAAACAGTTGATGACGGTATTAGTACAAATTACTAACACCCCCAACTCTGGATTATTTCAAAGAACTCGCTATATTAATGATTTTTATTGGGGCGATCAAAACTTTCCTTACCCAATGGGGCATATTCAAAATTCTGGTGGTATTCTTCAAGATGTAATTTTTTCCGAGTCACCACCAATCTTATCAGTAGCAGCCAAATTAATGCCAGAATTTGGTTTAAAACAATTAGCAAAACGTTCTATCGGCTGGTGGTTGCAAACGGAAGATTTACCATCACCTAAAAACCGCGTTCGTGTAAATATAAATAGTGACAAATTATATTTAGATTACACCCCCAATAATACCGAAGCCCACGACCGTTTAATTTATCGTTGGATTGACGTACTTAAATCCATAGATGGAAACAAGCAAACAATTTATCCTCGTGGTGAAGCTCCTATACAAGTAGTCGCACATCAAAGCGGAACTTGTCGTTTTGGAGAAGATACCAGAACTTCAGTTCTCAACCTCAACTGTCAAACTCACGATATAGATAATCTTTATGTTGTAGACAGTAGTTTCTTCCCCTCCATCTCTGCAACTAGCCCTGCTTTAACTGTGATTGCTAACGCTTTGCGGGTAGGGGAGCATTTGATTGATCGCTTAGGGTGAGGGAGAGGGGGAGATGGGGAGATGGGGAGACAAGGGGACAAAATCTTTAACTTCTAATTCCTAACTCCTCCAATTACCTATTACCCATTACCAATTCTCAATTCCCTATTCCCCATTTCTTATATCAATTTTAACTTGCCAAGTTTGTAAGGTAGTTCCTAAAAATTGATCGAGTTCTGTTAAAGCATTAAGATATTGAATAGTAGCGGATAATTCAGTATTTTGTGCTTGGACTAAATCATTGCGAAAATTGACAATATCTACGATTCTGATGTTGCCACCTAGTTTTTGTTTTTGCTGTTCGATTTCAAGCAGTCTTTTTGATAGTTGAGTTGCTTGTCTTGCTAATTCTAGTTGCGAAAAGCTTAAATTAATATTTCTAATTTTATCTTGTAGTTGAATATCTAGATTTTCATTGGTATCTTTGAAGCTGTTTTGCGATTTTTCTAAGTTAATTCGTGCTGCTTCTACTTGCTGCTGTAAAGATAAATCTCCGATAGTCCGAGTTATAGCTAATCCTGCTCTTGCATCATTATTTTGATTGCTACCATCGCTAATATCGACATTAAAACTTAAATCCCAGCGTTTTTCATTTTTCGCCAACATCAGTCCAATTTTATTTGTTTCTAAATTAAGTAGTGATTGTAAATATATTGGTTGATTTTGAATTGCAGTTTGTTTGAGATTTTCTAAATCAAGTTGCACTCTTTCAACTGTAGGTATTTCTGCTGCCTCTATTTTTGTATTTTTGTCAATATCAAGAATTGACAATAGAGCTAATTTACTTGATTCTAAACTATTTTGTGCTGCAAGTAAGCTAACACGAAGGTTAGCAATATTTGCTTCTTCTTTAACAATTTCAACTGGCGCTATTTTCCCCGCTGCAATTAAAGCTTTGGTAACTTCTAAGGATTCTTCGGCATTTTTGAAAGATAGTTCTTCAATCTTAACTCTTTCTTGAGCTTCCAATAATTGCCGATAGGCAGTAATACTTGCAGTAATTGTATCAGCTAATGTTGATTTTAAATTAATAATATTACTTTGCTCGTTGATACGCGCTAACTCAATCGAGGCTTTATTAAATGTAATTCCAGCACCTCTTAATAATGGTTGACGAAAGCTTAATTGTAAGTTTTGATCTAAATTGTTATTACTTATACTACTATTTGTGCTTCTAGTATTACCAATCCAACCAAAACTAACTTCTGCTCCTGTGGGGATTTTCATCGATACTTTTGCATCAAGGGTACTATTTATATTAGTTATGTTTCCTAATTTATTCGTAGATAGAAATAATGTAGGAGTAAAATCGGGGTTAAATTTATCTTCTGCAACTGCTAAATCTCCTCTTTGCACGGTTCTATCTAAATAAGCATTTTTAATTTCTGTATTATTTGCTAATACTAATACTACGACATCTTTTAGCATTAATTTTTTAATATTATCATCCGATGCAGGAGTGATTTTGAAAATTGCTGGATAATTGTTCGGAATTGCTTCGGTGGATAGATTTGTTTGGCTAGAAGCAGGTTGATGAAATACTAATAAAATAGTGATGAGAATTAAATTAGCTTTGTAAATTGATAAAAATAATTGAGAGTTTTTCATATTTATATTCAAGTTACATAATTTTTCAGCGCAAACAGTGATATTTATGTAGGAAAAAGACAGTTATCAATTACAATTATCTTAATGCTTTTACAGGGTCTAATTGACTAGCACGAAAAGCAGGAAAAAAGCTGGCACCGACTCCGACAAATAAAGCCGAACCTAAAGATAAAGTTACAGTTTTTAGTTCAAATTTATAGGGTAAAGCAAACGTTTGAGCAACGACAGTAGTAATACCATGAACTGCGGTAATAGCGCTGATTCCCCCGAATAAACTTAAAATGGCAGCCTCAAGGATAAATTGCCATAAAATCTCAGTTTTTGTAGCACCAATTGCTCTTCTTAAACCGATTTCCGGAGTACGTTCAATGACTGCGGCAATGGTAATATTTGTAATTCCCACACCACCAATTAGTAATGCAATCATACCAACGACAGTTAGTCCTTGAGAAGCTATTTCTAAAGTTTGCTTTTGGGCTACGATATCTTCAATATTGCTGTAAGCATACACTTCTGCATTAGGTAGACGTTTTTTTAATAATTCTTCAGCTTTAGTTTTTATTTCCTCCATTTTTTCTGTGTGAAGCGGACGAATCGAAATCAATTGAATATTTTCCATCCCTGTCATCGCGCTGTATATTGAAATTGGTAATAAGATACTTCCTTTTGGCTCTTCACCGAAGCTCATTTTGCTTTCAATCACTCCTACTACTAAATAAAGTCTGCCATCACTAAATAATTGCTGTTCTAGAGGATTTTCCTTTTGAAATAATTTATCTGCTAAAAATTTATCAATAACTATCACTGGTCGATAATTGATGAAATCGCTGGAATTTAAAAACCGACCTTTTAATAGTTTTATACCTGTAGTTTGCAGATAATCTTGAGTCACAGCTAACATTTGCGGCTGGGCTTCTTGCGCTCTAAAAAAGACTTTGTTTTCTTCAGAACTGAAATAATTCATCCCGCTAATAGCAGTAATATTCTGAATATTGCGTTGCAGGTAATTCATATCTTCTAAATTTGCATCTCTTCCTTCACTCACGTAAGTTCCAATTTGTACTTGAGGCGCTTCTCTTGCGGCTAATTGTTCGGCAATAATTGCCCGACTAATATCACCGACTTGCAAAGTAGCATTTACCGCACCAACTCCCATAAATACGCCCAAAGCTGTTAATGTGGAACGCAGTTTATTCGCTACTAATGATTTAAAACTCAGGTCAACTAAATCGAGGAGAGAAAGCATTTTAAAAGCACGTATGATAAATTGTGAATTACGGAATTATGATGATTTATCGCCAAGTTCAGTTATCAATGTTCCAGGTTCTATGGTGACATCGGGTAGGGGAAGAATAATTTTTTCACCAGCTTTCAAACCAGATTTAACTTCGACTTTTGTTGCACCTTCTAAACCCAAGGTAACTTTGCGTTTTTGAGCTTTATTTTGTGCGTCTTTTATCCATACAAAAGGTTCTCCTTCGCGTTGAAGTGCTTCGAGATTAACAGCAACTACCTGTTTGCGCTGTTCTACAACTATCTCCACGCTGACTTGACTACCCGGTATTAAATTACCGCTCGGTTTATCTAATTCTATAGTTGCAGGAACTTTAGCTTGTCCGGAAGCACCACGAAATCCACCACCGTCACCATCGCCAGATGTGGCAATTGGATGTATATTTTTAATACGTCCGGAGAATTCTTCTGCATTCGGACCAATAGTTTTAATCCGTACTGGTTGATTAACTTTTACTTTACCCGCTTCTAAAGTTGCTAGTTGGAGTTTGACTATTTCTTTGCCGGGATTACCTAAAACAAGTAGTACATTCCCCGTTTCCATACCATCACCATCTTTAACTTGAACGTCGAGGATTTTGCCGCTAATTGGAGCGGTAACGAGATTGTTTGTTAACTGTTCGTTAATGGCATTGCGCTCGACTTTTGCCCGCTGGAGTTCAGTTTTTTCGTTCTGGACTGTAGCAATTGCTTCTCGGAGTTCCGAACGCGCACTCAAGAGCTTTTCTTGTTCGGGAGTCAGGCGCTTTTGTTCGAGTTGCATTTTATTTAATTCACCAATATCGCTTTTAATTGCTAAAACTGCTTCTCGTAATTCTGACTGTGTTGTGAGTAAATTCTGACGCTGTTCCTCCCTTTCACGCTGCTGCTCTATTTCCTTTGTTTGATATTCCAGCATTTGATTTCTTACTTCTAATTCGCTGTCTCTCAAGCTAGACTCAGCGCTACGAACTGCTTCTTGCTGCGCTTGTAATTCATCCCCTGCAATAAAACCTTTGGATGCAAGCAATTGTTGATTCTTGAGTTTGTTCCGTTCCCCATCCAACTTGTATTTAGCTTCTGCAATCTTTTCTTGCATCCTAGTCAGAGCTAGTTGCTGTTTTTGATTCTCAATTTGGAGCTTTTGACGGCGCTCTTGCGCTAACTGTTGCTTTGATGTCGCGAGCTTTTGCTCAAGTTCTTTTACCTTTTCTTGACTGCGGACAATTTTTAATTGTTGATTTTCTATTTCAAATTGTTTAATCGGTTGTCGTGATTCTTTTTCTGCGGTAGCTAATTTATCTCGTGCTTCTACTACCTTTTCTAGACTGCGTGCAAAAGCTAATTCTTTACTTTTAATCTGTAAATCTTGATCTGCAAGATTTTTTTGCCCTTCACTATTACGTAAAATTACTAATTTATCACCTGCTGCCACAGAGTCGCCGATTTTAACTAATACCTTCTCTACTACTACTTTTGTCGGGGATTTAATTTCTTGCTGTCCTCCCAGTTCAAGCGTACCACCCTCACTAACGGTAATTTCTACATCTCCTTTCTCAACCGGAACTATAGGTAAAGCTACTGCGCTACTAGATCGATCGCGATCGCGCAGCAAAAACAGCCATCCACCGACACCCACAACAGTCAGGATTGCTGACAAAACTATCCATTTTATGCCAACTTTGAATCTTTTTTTACCTTCAACTGACATCTCCATAGTCAAGATAGCAAGGATTAATGAGTATAAAAATTCTACCCTATCCTTGGTTTATAAAAGCTTTAAAAAATGTTATCTAATTAGGAAATATTTGTTTTTCAAGAAAAAGAGCAAATAAGTGTTGATACAAAATTAATTAAAAATTTCGTCTAGGGAGTCTGGAGTAGTAATTAGATAAATAATGCAGGCTTAACTAATTTTATTGTAGTTTAAGATACTTATTAACACTCCTAACTCCTAACTCCTCACTGTCATCCCGAATGCGGTTCTCCGAATAAAACCATCGAACAATTGTTAATTGAAGACAGCAATTTATTAGTTACATCGCTAACTGCTAATCCTCCGGCTGTGCGACGGTGAACCGAACGCAAAATTACCATGTCGTAGGAATTAGCTTCTTTAATAATAACTTTTGCTACGTCGTCGTGACGAATTGTCCGTATCACCACTTCTTTGCGAGATTTGCTTTGAGCTAAATACGAAGAAAGTTCTGATTCAAATAGGGCGATTTCTTGATCGGAAGTTTTGCGGGGACGAACGTGTAATAATGTTACGGATGCATCGTTTGTATCGGCGAAAAGTTGGGCAAATTGGATTGCACGTAATATTTCAGGTGTAATGTTTCTCACGGGAACGAGAACACTATGAATGTTTATTGGTTCGTCTAATAATCGCATTACCGCAATCGGACAGTGAGCAGACCAAAAAACATTATCGATAATATTACCAAATAAACGCGCTTGTAAACTGCTGTTTGGACTCCACCCCATAACAATCAAATTGGCATTTTGTTCTCTAGCAGCGCGACTAATTCCCCGTGCTACATCATCATCAATACGAATTACTGGTTTGGCTTGAGCTTGGAATTCTTGACTAATTTTTAAAGCTTGCTGTAATAATTGTTTACTCCTTCTTATCGAAAATTTTAACTGTGGTTCGTCCATATGAACGTGTGCTTTAGGAATCGATAAAGGCACAACTATTCCTTTTTCATGGTGGGCTAATAATGCTCCCATCTCAATCAAATATCTTTCCGTCTGGGGATTATAAACAGGTACTACTACTTTAAAAAGACTGTTGTAAATTAAACTATCGGAATCTAAATTAAATTCTTCATCTTCTACTTCATTGTTTTGAGAATCTTCTGCTAAACTTGCTTTGGGAACTGTTAATTTACTGCCAAATTTTGCTGTTAATATGGGTCCGAGGATAGCCGTAACTAACATTAAAACAATTACAGTATTAAATACTGCATCTGTAATTATTCCGGCAGTTTTTCCTACTAGTGCAGCAGCTAAAGTTGCAGCGACTTGAGGTAATGATAAAGACCACATTGTTAAAGCTTCATTCCAGTTGTAGCCATAAAGTATTTTTGCTACAAGTGCAGCGAGAAATTTGCTCAGAATTAACGCGGTAACAATTGCTATTGTTAAAGGTAATTGAGTAGTAAGACTGGAAACAAAGCCTGAAAAATCGATCAACAACCCCATACCAACAAAGAAAAAAGGAATAAATAAAGTACTTCCGACAAATTCAACTTTTTCTTCTACCGGGGAATGTCCCACTGCATCATTTACCGCCAAACCAGCTAAAAATGCTCCGACAATTTTATCTACATTGATAATTTCCGCCCCTACAGAAGCTAGAAAGACTGCTAATAATACAAATAAAAATTGATTGCTTTGTTCGTCTCCAGTACGACGAAAATATTCTTTACCAGCCCAATCAAAACCAAATAAAACTATTGCTGAATAAATTGCTAAAGTACCTAATTGGATAGTTAAACTAACAGCAGAAAATTCTCCAGCGCTAATTGAAACGCAAATTGCCAGCACTAATAATGCAGCGATATCGGTAAAAATTGTTGCCCCAATAGTTACGGTAACGGCTTGATTGCTAGTGACTCCCAAACGGGTAACTATCGGGAAACCTAAGAGAGTATGAGAAGCGAGCAGAGAACCAATTAAAACTGAAGCATTCCAACCAAAACCGAATAATCTACCCACCATTACCCCAAAAATTAGGGGAACTAGAAAAGTTGCGATTCCAAAACCTAAAGAACGATCTTTATTTTTACGAAAGTCTTCTAAATCTATTTCTAAACCAGCAACGAACATCAGATAAATTTTACCAATGTCCGACAGTAATTTCATGGTTTCAGTTTCTGCATCTAAGATACCTAAACCATCGGGACCTAAAACTACTCCTGCTGCTAGTAACCCAACTAAACCCGGAAGTCGCAAACGCTCAAAAATTGGCGGTACTACCAGAATTACCAATAAAAGAATTGTAAACGCAATTAAGGGACTCTTAGAAAGCTCTTGTAATATTTGTTGCATAGGAAAATGTTGAAAAAGAAAGTAGGGAGTAGGTAATAGGTAATAGGTAAAGCTAAAAGCAACTATAAAATAAAGAATATTTTTTGTAGGGTATCTTAATTTCTTATATAATCAGTTTAAAAAGCTTTTATATCATAAGTTTGGCATAAAAGATATTAAAACGCTATTATAATCAATTGAAAATTTTAATTAAAACTTTGTTGGTTTTGCTGAGTCATATAGCGAATTTAGTAGTCGGCTAGTATGGTTTAGAACAAGCAGTAGGAAAATACTATTTTTACTCTTATCTATTCCCTACTTCCTACTCCCCACTCCTTCTCATAAAAAAAGCCACCATTACTGGTGACTTAATTGCTTTTACCTTCTTTAGAAATGTCTTGAATCCTTAACTCGCAGCATCTGCTTCTTCTACAACTTCTTTAGCTGCATCTCCAAAGGCAAACCTGAGAAAAGGTGGCGCTATAAAGGTTGTTAAAATCACCATAATAATGATAGCTGCTTGCAAAGGTTTATCAAGCGCTCCACTAGCTGCACCAATTCCGGCAAACACCAATCCAACTTCACCCCGTGGAATCATTCCTACACCGATCGCTAAGCGATTAATTCCGGGCTTACCAAAAACAGCCCAACCTGTAATTACTTTACCGATAATCGCGACTACAATCAAAAAGACCGCTAGAACTAAACCTTGACGATTTTCGGGAACTATAGGATTAAGTACGCTTAAATCAACACTGGCTCCTACCGTGACAAAGAAAATTGGCACCAGTATATCTGCAATGGGAATTACTTGTTCGTCTAATTCATTACGTGTATCGGTTTCATCCAAAACTAAACCAGCAGCAAAAGCACCTAAAATTGCTTCTAAATGGATTGCAGTGGCAAGAAAAGACATGAATAATGCAAAGATAAACGCCGGAATTACGATGTTTCCTCTGGTTTTAAAAAATCCGGCACTGAGATGGAAGGCTTTATTAAAAAATTTACCCAGCAAAATCGAACCGACTAGAAAAACAGTGGCGCTGATTATCAGATAAATTACATTGAAAATATCAACTTCACCAGTTTTCGCCAAACTTGCGACTACCGCTAAAACAATGATACCCAAAACATCATCAATTACCGCCGCACCAACAATAATTTGCCCTTCTGCTGATTTGAGATGTCCTAACTCCGATAAAACTTTTGAGGTGATACCAATACTAGTTGCAGTTAAAGCCGCACCCGCGAAAACAGCCGGAATTGTAGGGACGTTAAATAAAAACATCAAACCCGCAGTACCAGCCACGAAAGGAGCAACTACTCCCACCACCGCCACAACAGCAGCTTGATAACCGACTTTTTGCAGTTCTCGTAAATCGGATTCCAAACCAATTTCAAACAGCAGAACGATTACACCTAATTCTGCCAAAATTGAAATTGCTTCGCTTTGACTTGCAAAAATTGATGTTATCGCTTCCGGGCTAATGTCATCAAATATTTGTAAAGCACTCATTAGTAGTGAGTCGGAAGCAGTCGCACCGCTTTCGGGGAACACTAGAAGATTTAGAGCCGAAGCACCGACTACCACACCACCAACTAATTCACCCAAAACTGGGGGAAAGTCCAGCTTTCTGGACAACTCACCACCTAATTTACTCGCAAGATAAATTACAATTAAACTCAGTAATACCCCTGCAAGGACAAGGGGTGCTTCTTCAGCTTCGGTAGTTCCCAGCAAGTAATTAACTGGTTGTAGCAGTTCAAGTGGATAATTCATTGATGTATTAATTGATTCTCCGATAAAAAGGTTTGCTGCGCTTTCGTAATCGCAATTCCGATATAGGTTCCTGTTAGCTATCGTAATACGATTTTAGATTTTGGATTTTGGATTAAATAGCACTACATCAGACACAGCCGAGCCGCAGTAACCACAAGAGGTTTAGTGCGGCTCCAAAATGTTAGTTAAATTCGATATTTACTGTCCTAACGCAGTTTCGTTGAATCCAGTAGTTGGATAGTCCAAATCATTGCTGCCGCGATAGCTTACCAAGTTAAGGGCTTGTTTTAATGCTTCCTCGCGCTCATTAACTACGTGATGTGGAGGTAACATATTCAAGATTCCTAACTTTTGCAGTCTCTGCTTAATCTTGCCTTGAGCGCCGACAATAAACACGTGACGACCATTATCAATCGCTTCTTTAATCGCATTTTCTAATGCTAAAGAACTTGTTACGCCCATGTGTGGAACGTTAGTTAAGTCTAAAATCAACACATCATGGTCTTTCATCGCGGTTTGTTCGCGGGCGATCGCCTTAGCAACACCGAATATCATCGGTCCTTCTAAGCGGAACAGCAAGACGCGATTGTTCGCTCTATCTAATAAATCTCTTTCTACATCGTTGAGATGAATTGCATCATCAGCATCGGTAATTGTCTTCACATCTTCAGAACGAAGATTGCTCAAACGTTCAATAGTCAAGATGTTCGCGACGAATACCCCAACACCAACCGCAACAATTAAGTCAACAAATACGGTAAGAATAATCACTCCGTACATAATCAAGGCTGCTTTGGGAGATACCTTGTGGGCGCGTTTGAGGAAACTCCAGTCGATAATATTTATACCTACTTTCAGAGCGATCGCCGCTAATACCGCCAGAGGAATTACAGAAGTTAAAGGTGCAGCCCATAAAACTATAACCAGCAAAATCAAGGCGCGAGTTATCCCAGAAACCGCCGTGCGAGCGCCTGCTTGAATGTTAACTACCGTTCCCATCGTCGCACCAGCACCAGCAATACCGCCAAATAACCCAGAAACTATATTACCTATACCTTGACCGATTAATTCTTTATTAGAATCATGCTGCGTGCGAGTCAAACTATCGGCAACTACTGATGTCAGTAAGGCATCAATACAGCCCAACATACCCAAAACCAAAGCATCGATCAGCATACCTTGGAATTCTAATGCACTAAATACAGGCATTTGGAATTCAGGTAAACCGGCTTTAATTTCGCCAATTCGGCGGATACCCTCAACGTTGCCGAAGAAGAATATGGAAACTAAAGTTCCTATTATCAAAGCCGTCAACTGCGGCGGAACATATTTATTTATCTGCCTGGGAGAAAATACTAAGATGGCGATCGTTAACACGCCCAAAATGGTTTCAACTGGTTGAATATTTGCAATCAGGTTGGGTATATTTTGTACCGTACCAAGTACCCCTCCTTTAGGACTTGCCTGTCCTAAAAACGGTGCGGTTTGCAGAATAATTAGAATGATACCAATCCCCGACATAAAGCCGGAAACCACCGTATAAGGCATCAAAGTAACGTATCTTCCCAACTTCAACGCACCAAGGATAATTTGAATTATCCCAGCCATTACTACTACAGTAAAAGCCATTGCTAACCCATTTTCTGGGTTTGAAGCAGTTAAGTGTGCAATTACCGCAGTCATCACCACCGTCATCGGTCCGGTGGGTTCGGAAATTAATGTCGGAGTACCGCCAAATAAAGCCGCGAAAAAGCCCACCAAAACAGCACCGTAAAGTCCGGCAGCAGGCCCCGCACCTGAAGCCACCCCGAAAGCCAACGCCATCGGTAAAGCAATAATTGCCGCAGTTAAACCACCAAAAATGTCACCGCGCAGGTTTCTAAAATGGATTTGATTAGTTATTTGCATTCTTTAAACATCATCTTTTTATTTTGATCGCTTGGACTATTCACTTTTTACTGATTTAAACAATTAGACAATAATTTCCCATACCTGCTCAAACATCAAAGCTTGGCAAGCTGTAAAAGAAACTGTTATTGACAATTAGTTATTCAATTAGCAACAAAATTTCACACCAAACCCCGTCAATTAGTAAACGTTATCTTAACTAATAAAGAATACTATCATAACGATGAATTTTTTACTTATTCATTTTGAGACCAGAACATAATGCAGCAAATTAGATTGCTAATAAGTCCACGTCAATCATAGATTATTCTCTTTATATTTTTTTAATGATTAACATAGAGTAAAATCTATAGAAGTATAATTTGCCATAACTTATGATACGACAAATGTGTAAAAAGTAAATAAGTCTAGCTTTAAGAATTCTGATAAATGTTGAAGTTTTGACTTATCTAATGTCAGTAATCGGCGAATAGTTAAGAGTTATGAATGGTCTGGGAATAGTAAAGGTAGAAAGTAAAGATTTATTTCTTTGCTTTTTTTATCTTCTATAAAGTTGTTGCTGCAAGGTTTGACGCATCACATCTATAGGAACAGCTTGCTGTTGCAGCCAAATTTTTAAAGCAGCTGCACCTTGTTGAACTAACATCTCCAAACCGTCGATCGCAGTTTTTTCAGCTTGTTGTGCGTATTGTAAAAATTTCGTGGGACTGGGAGTATAAATTAAGTCGTAACAAATCACGTCTTTTGATAGATGCGTAAATAAACTTTTATCTAAGGGTGAGTTTTCAATATTAGGATACATCCCAATGGGGGTTGTGTTAATCAACAAGTTAGCCTCTTTACTTATTTCTGGTAGAGAGTCCCATTGATGAACTTTTAAATTTACTTTTAATGGGGAATCTTGCCAACTATCGCGAAATTCTGACAACTTCTGTAAATTGCGTCCAACCACATGAATAGAAGCACAACCTAATTGAGTACAGCCTGCAACAACGGCTCTGGCAGCACCACCATTACCTAAAACCACTGCATTAACCTGACTCCAATTTTTATGTTGCGATCGCAATGGTGCAATAAACCCTTCGACATCAGTATTTGTGCCTATCCAAGAGTCATCTTGACGAAAAACTGTGTTAACTGCACCTACAGCTTGAGCGATCGGTTCAATTTTTGAAAGCAAAGGAATTATTGCTTGTTTATGGGGAATTGTAGCGTTAAATCCCACAACACCAATTGCTGCAAATCCATCAAGGGCTTTTGCTAAATTTTGCGGTTGAATGGGAAAAGGAAGATAAATATAATCTAATCCCAACTTCGCTAAAGCTGCATTATGCATTAGCGGCGATAGCGAATGTTCTACCGGATGTCCGATTACTCCAAGTAATTTTGTGGTACCTGTAATCATGAGTTAGTTGTTAGTTGTTAGTTGCTAGTAGATAGTTGCTAATTCTTATTTACTCATGAAAGGTACGTGTTATGTAGGAATTATTCGCATTCGTAAGCAGCTTTTACCCAACTATTCTGCTCCAGAATCCTATAGATATATATAAATAGATGTAGCTGCAAAGGCTTTTATTGCTTTACAACACACCAACAGTAGAGTTTTTTTGCGTATCTGATGTTTTAATATTGACGATATGAAAAGCTTCTATTAAACATTAATAGCAAGATTTTTTCGGTTGCCTTTTTCTATTCTTAATAATTACTTGTAGGTTAATTATGACAATGCAAAATACGTTATTCGATAAAGTATTCCGTGACGATGATGGCAATATTGTCATTGCTCAACCACCAAACCCACCGATTATTGTTTGGGGTGTAGCTAGTTTACTACAACTCTTTACTAAAGGTGATGTCACTACAGGTTTAGAAGTATTGGCTTTTGGCTGTATATTTACTTGGGGTTGGCAGGAGTTATTTTCGGGAGTTAATTATTTTCGTCGAGGTTTGGGTTTAATTGTTCTGATTGGGGTTCTTGGATCGAGAATTTTAGCTTTGACTTAGTGGTAAGTTTAATTAATTAAACTTGGTTTGTAGGGAGTTTTTTGACTTTAATACCAAGAATTAAAACTCTTACTACAAACTTTTTACCTACCACATTAATTATGAATGGTTCGTTTTCCCGCAACCATCGGGAGACGTAAAATTTTACGTCTCTACAACACTTTTTACAATTCCTCTAATTTCACTTGTTTACCTTTCTCATCAGTACGATAAACCAACTCGCGCTGCCCATCGCTGACTACAACTTTCCAGCCAGGAACTATAACAGTCGCGCAAAGTGTACCCGATTCTGCCAATCCCAAACAACTATCTCCCCAATTCTCTTTTTGCGTTTGAGTTATCCGCAGTGCAGCGACAGGTTTACTAACACGTTTTGTTGCATCTGATAGAACTGCACTTTGCACTGTTGGAGGTAATGTATCGGTAGATGAACTAGTTGGTGGAGAAGGTGTTTCGGTAGCTTCAACTTGTGGTTCGTTAGGCAAGTTATTGCTACAGGAAATAGTAGAAAATACCAATAAAAAAAGAGTAGCAATGAGCGTTATTTTACGAATTAATTTGAACCAAGTATATTTAATCATCTGTTTTTAAAACCTCTGGATGTTGATTATTCAGTAGTTAGTATGCTAATTAAATTGTTTGAAAAAGGCAATAGGCAACAGGGAACAGTGATAAGATTATCTACTAAATGGTTCGTAGTAGCGCTGTCTTCGCCTCTTAATTGCGGATTTCGGAGACGAGTCACCGCGCTACTACAAACTTTTTTATTTTAAAATCGAAATCATCCAAATCCACCACCACCAGGAGTTTCTATGACAAAAACATCCCCAGGTTTCATTTCTACTGTTGCGGTACTATCTAATTTTTCTTCGCTTCCATCCTTACGTATTACAAAATTACGTCCAACTTTTCCACATCCTCCATTATTTAAACCAAAAGGAGATATTAAACGATGACTGCAAAGAATATTAGCTGTCATATTTTCTAAAAATCGGATGCGACGAATCACTCCATTACCACCGGAATGTTTTCCCTTACCACCGCTACCAAGACGCAAACTAAAGTTTTCTAAAAGTACGGGATATCGCGTTTCTAATACTTCTGGATCGGTTAAACGCGAATTCGTCATATGAGTTTGCACCGCATCCGTACCGTCAAAGTTTTCACCAGCACCGGAACCACCACATATTGTTTCGTAATATTGATAGTTTTCATTACCAAAAGTAAAGTTATTCATGGTACCTTGAGAACCAGACATTACACCCAAAGCACCATATAAAGCATCGACAATAGTTTGGGAAGTTTCCACGTTACCCGCGACTACTGCTGCTGGATAAGTTGGGTTGAGCATACAGCCTTGAGGAATAATAATTTCTAAAGGATTGAGACAACCTGCATTGAGGGGAATATTATCTTTAACTAAAGTACGGAAGACGTATAAAACGGCAGCTTGAGTTACAGCTTTAGGAGCATTAAAGTTACTATTTAACTGTTTTGAGCTTCCGGTAAAATCGATAATTGCGCTACGATTTTCTTTATTAATGGTAACTTTAAGTTTAATTTTTGCACCGCTATCCATTTCATAGCTAAACGAACCATCTTTTAAAACATCAATTGCTTTTCTTACGGCTTCTTCGGCGTTATCCTGTACAAATTTCATATAATTTTGTACAACTTCCAAGCTATATTGTTCAACCATTTTAAGAAGTTCTTGAACTCCGCGATTATTGGCAGCAATAGAAGCTCTAAAGTCAGCTATGTTTTGGTCTGGATTTCTGGCTGGATAAGCATGATTTGCCAGTATTTCTCTAACTGCTTGTTCTCGATAATTTCCTGATTCAACCAAGAGAAAGTTATCAAATAAAATACCTTCCTCTTCTATCGTTTTACTATGAGGAGGCATCGAACCCGGTGTAATTCCGCCGATATCCGCTTGATGTCCGCGAGAAGCAACGTAGAATATAGGAGTGTTAGAAGAAGAAAATACTGGGGTAATTGCTGTTACGTCGGGAAGGTGAGTTCCACCGTTATAAGGGTTATTTGATAAATATACGTTTCCCGGTTTTAAACTGTCTGCTTTATCATTAATTAAACTGCGGACGCTTTCACTCATTGAACCCAAATGTACGGGAATATGAGGAGCATTTGCAACTAATAAACCGCAAGAATCAAAGATTGCACAGGAAAAGTCTAAACGTTCTTTAATATTTACCGATGCTGCCGTATTTTGCAGCACGATTCCCATTTGTTCGGCAATAAATTGATAAAGATTCTTAAAGATTTCTAAACGAACGGGGTCGGGTTGGTTTGTTTTATGCATGGTAGATTTTTGTTAATTGAATTTATTGTAGGGTGTGTTATGACGCAAAAAATAATTTGGGTTATGACAATATATGTTTATTTCGCGTCTAACGCACCATCAAACTAACTATCTGTTTTTTTCGCGAAAATTACGACAATCATCTAAAAGTAGATTAAATTGCGAGACTGCTTGCCAAGGATTTTTACCTTTCATTGCAGTTGTGACTATAAATTCATAGGGATTTCTTTTCATTCTCATAACTGTTGATATCGCTTCTTGATTGGTAAATCCTCGCTGGTAAACTAACCATGCAGCTAAAACCTGTCCCGTGCGTCCAATTCCAGCGGAGCAGTGAACTACGACTTTTTCATTTTGGCAATCGCCTATCAACAAAAATGGTAATATTTCATGAGTTAATAATTGCTTATCAACTAAATTAAAATCTTCAATAGGTGCCCAACAAACTTGTTTTAATCCAAATTCCTTTTGATATAATTCTATTAAATTTGAATAATTATTTAATTGACGAGGAGCAAGCAAACAGCAGATGCGCTTGATATTTTGACTTTGCATAAACTCAAACCATTGCAAAATCTTTTCATCGCTATAACCAGGTTTTGCAGAACCATATACAATTATTTCATCTTCGCTTGCTGCTGCAAATATGTACATATTATTTAGTATAAGGCAATGGGAAACAGGGAACAATATAAAGAGGAAACATTTTTTGATGTTTTATCTTTTACCAAATATTTTAATATCATACAAAGTAAAAGTTAGCAATTCTAGTTTATATAAACGATACAGTTTTTTTTTACTATGCTTTTCATTACTTCTTAAATGCTGGTATAATTAATACAAATTAAAACCGCAATCAATGACTCAATTCATAGCTTTACTAGTTTCCCTAGCTATTGAAATTCCAATTGTTCTATTGCTGATTCATTTTCTACAAGGATTTTCGTCTTTTGTCGAATTATTAGCAATGTTTGCTTTGGCTTGCGGTGCAACTCTTTTAACTCATCCCCTGGCATGGACGAGCAATCAAATAATTATTCATGATTTAATATTTCCTGTTAGGATAATTATAATCGAAGCAATTGTTATATTTGTTGAAGGTTTTTTATATTCGCAAGTTTTGGATTTAGGATGGAGAAAAGGACTGTATATATCAATGATTGCTAATATTGCTTCTTTTTGTGGTGGAATAATTATTTATCGAGTTATTGAATTGATGCAATAGGCAATTGGGCATTGGTAAGTGGTAATTGGTAATTGGGCATTGGGCATTAATGGTACTGATTATTAATTAAATAATTATTTCCTCTTCAGTTGGAATTGCTAAAGCTAAAAGTAAAATTGGAAATTTTACCCAAGCGTGAACTGCTGCTGCTATTGAATATAGTTGACGCGCATCGTAAATTAATGTAGAGAGCTTCGCAGTGCTACGTCTCCCCTACGTTGCAACACCAACCAGACTTGCCATTGTATTTTATTATGCTACATTTGTAGTGAGGTAGTAGTAAAGCTTCGCTATAGTTCGGGTTGAGTATGCCCGACTGGTGCGCCAAGCCGTGCTTAGAGCGTATACCGCAAAGTACTTGAAACTATTTCAACAGCTTAATTAGCTCAGTGGTAGAGCAATAGACACATAATCTATCGGTGGTAGGTTCAACTCCTACATTAAGCCCCGGAAGTTAGCTCATTTGGTAGAGCAATAGACTCATAATCTATCGGTAGCAGGTTCAATTCCTGTACTTTCAACCAACAAACTAACCTGTCACGTTAGCAAAAAAATCCACATAACGCTCCTAAGCTCCTTGCTGGAAACAAGGTTCCCGATGTTCGAGATATCGAAACAGGGGGGCGTAATTCCAACAAATGCTTCGCAAGAGGCAAACTCCGCAATGCAAGTGCTTGCAATCGTTCGTTACCTCGTAACATTCGGTAGCTATGGTGAATTAGCCAGAGCAATTGTTTTTTCTTTAACTTAAGTATGGGCTTCGTCGGCTCGATTCAGTTTTTCTCCGCAAATACTGGAAAGAAAAAGCGAACCTCATATTTGATTGCTGTTTGATGATTTTAGATCGCCCTTGGGTACTCTGAGATTGGATGACAGTACTCTTAATCCAGTTACTGAGACGCTTTTGCCCGCGACGGAACCTAACTGCATTTACATTTGCGGAGTTTTTGATTTATAATGTAGCATGCATATTACATTGTAGGTATATGGAGGATAACCCGGCAAATAGAATTTGCGTCTACACAAACAAAACCTGCCTCCGCAGGTTATGAATACTTAAGTAATTAGAACCAATTACCCATTCCCTTCTATAAATGTTTTTATCAAGATTTTTCTCTCGGCTGCGTCTGCCTAAGCTATCTATAAAAATACCTATGTGGAAAACTTTCTATATTAAGCCTGGTGAAATTGGAATTTTGTATAACCGTAGCGATTTCAAGAAGATTCTAACTTCTGGAACCTATACTTATTTTGGTCGATATTGGCGGGTTGTCACTTTTGATTTAAAACAGCCTGAAGCAAACATTGAAAACCTAGAATTGTTGTTAAGAGATAATGCTGCGGAACTGCAAGAGCATCTTTTAATAGTGCATACCAATTTTAATCAAGCTGCTTTGGTACGAATCGGACAAAAATGGATAACTGTTTTACCGAATCAATTGCGAGCATTTTGGCGCGGTTTTATTGAAGTTGAATCGCATATCTTTAACTTAGAAGAAAGTTTGGAATTACCCAATCAATTTGTGCAGCAACTGCGTGGATTTAATTTTAGCGGGTTAAAGAAAATTTTAGTTAAAGAATTTGAAATCGGTTTATTATACGTACAAAATAACTTTTTGCGTCCTCTCGAACCTGGCGAATATGCTTTTTGGACGATAGATAAGGAGATTACATATTATGCAATGAATCGTCTGGTGCATAATCCGCAATTTCCCCTTGAAGAAGTTTTAATTGAGAGACATCCAGAGTTTGTTGCAGCTTATTGCGAGACGGTACAAACGGTTGCTCAACAGGTGGCAATTGTGAGGTATCAAGGTAGAGCGATCGCCATACTACCTCCAACTAGTCGCAAGCTGTTTTGGCAGGGTGTTGATGTCGAAATTATCGATATTAGTAATGATGCAAAATTGTCACCTGTAATGGTAGCTGAATTAGTTTCCGGTAAACCTGAAACTGTAGCCTTGAGTCGTAGCTGTTTGCACCTTTGTCAAGTACCCGCGCAACACATCGGTTTATTGTATGTAAACCAAGAATTTCAGGCGCAGCTTAACTCAGGAATTCATGCATGGTGGGTGTTTGGACGTTCATTTCAAAGCGAAGTCATTGATTTACGTTTACAAAATATGGAGGTTTCCGGACAAGATATTTTATCGAAAGATAAAGTACCTCTGCGTTTGAACTTAACTGCTGGTTTTCGCATCCAAGATGCATTGAGAGCAAAAAATGGACTGTCAGATTTCATTGGTTATTTGTACAAAGAATTACAGTTTGCTTTACGTGCTGCTGTAGGTGAAAAAACTTTAGATGAAATGTTAGAAGATAAAGGAGCAATTGATAACAGTATTGCCGAATATATTCGTCCCAAAGCAGCAGAATACGGAATAGAAATTGATTCGGTGGGAGTGAAAGACATTATTCTTCCTGGAGAAATCAAAACTATTTTGAGCAAAGTTGTAGAAGCCGAAAAATCAGCGCAAGCCAATGTAGTACGACGCAGAGAAGAGACTGCTGCAACTCGCAGTATGTTAAATACCGCAAGAGTTATGGAGGATAACCCCGTTGCATTAAGATTGAAAGAATTAGAAGTATTAGAAAGGATTTCTGAAAAGATTGAAAAAATTCAAGTTAACGGTAGCTTGGATAGTATTTTGACAGATTTGATTCAGATTAATCGGAGTTAGTTGATAGTTGTTAGTTGTTAGTTTGTAGTTTGTAGGTTGGGTTAGGCGCACGGTAAATTAAATTAATAATTTTAACTTAAATACGCCGTAACCCAACATAATTTATTGTTAAAATAACGTTCAAACGGGCAGGGATGCCCGTACCACAAGATTTTTCATATCAATAATAGAGAAATAATATTTATAGGTATACCAAAAAAAGGCTCAAGAAAAATAACTGTAGATGAAGAAAATTTCATTTGGTTAATAAGAAGAAAAGCAACTTATTCTCAAGCTTACTATATTGACTATATAAATGTAGCAGTCGAACACGCAGAAGAATCCGGTTCAAAATTAATAATAATGACTGATAAACCTCATCCTAAAAATTGGTTGAATATGAGCGAATCAAAAGTTGTACCTTCGGAAGTAGAGTTATGGATAAATCAAGCAGTTAAGGCTGGATGGCAACCGAAAAAACCTGGTAAACCATTTGAGTTTATTGTTAATTCGTAGGTTGGGTTAGGCGCACGATAGATTTCATTCACAATTTTAAATTAAATACGCCGTAACCCAACATTACCTTTGTACATTTCACAAGTAACAATAATTATGGGTATACCAAAAAAAGGCTCAAGAAAAATAACTGTAGATGGAGAAAATTTCATTTGGTTAATTAGAAGACAACCTTACATTAACTATCTTAATGTTGCAGTCGAACACGCTGAAGGAACGGGTTCAAAATTAATAATAATGGCTGATAGACCAGTTATTGATGATTGTAATTCAATTCAAATGAAACCAGTTACACCTGCGGAAGTAGCATTATGGATAAATCAAGCGGTTAAAGCTGGATGGAAGCCGAAGAAATCAGGTAAACCATTTGAGTTAATGATTAGTTTGTAATTTGTAGTAACTTGTAGGTTGGCTTCACGGCGCATCAAGTAAATTTGATAAATAATTATTAATTAGATTCGCGCTGTAACCCAACATAATTTATGGTTGAAACGAGATATTATTACGATGACTGCAATCAAAACCCTGATGTTGGGTTAAAGTCGCATTTATATTTTTCGTCAACCATCCAATTTATTTGTGCGTCTTTAACCCAACCTACAACTGCAAAGGAAATATAATCTCCTTTGACCTTTAACCTCTAACCTTTGACCTTATTAAGAGTTCGTTTTATGCCAAGATAAAAGTCAGTTAAACAAACAAGCTAAATATAATATGTCTGACTTGCCAGAATTTATTGAGCATCTTTATGAAAAATATCGTCTTTTAGATTCAGGCTCTTTGGCTAGCTATATTCCCGAATTAACCAAAGCCGATCCAAATTGGTTTGCAATCTCTATTGTTACTAAGGAAGGGGAAGTTTTTCAAGTCGGAGATAGTCAAGAACATTTTACGATTCAATCTATATCTAAAGTCTTTGTCTATGGCATGGCATTAGAGGATTGTAACCGCCAAATATTGCTAGAAAAAATTGGTGTTGAGCCTACGGGAGATCCTTTCAATTCGGTAATTCGCTTGGATGAAAATTCTAAACGCCCCGATAATCCGATGGTTAATGCTGGAGCGATCGCCACTGCTGGTTTAATCAAAGGCTCAAGTGCTACTGATAAGCTGAATCGTATGCTAAATATGTTCCGTCGCTATATTGGACACGATGTATTTATTGATGCTCCTGTATTTATGTCTGAAAGAGCTACCGGACATCGCAATCGCGCTTTAGCGAATCTACTGCTTAATTTTGGCATAATTGATAACAATATTGACGAAATTTTAGACCTGTATTTTCAACAATGTTCTTTGGTTGTTAACTGTCACGATTTAGCAGTGATGGCTGCAACTTTGGCAAATCGAGGTATTAATCCAATCACAAAACAACAAGCAGTAAAATCCTGCTATATCAGAGATATTTTGAGCGTCATGCATACCTGTGGTATGTACAATTATGCTGGTGAATGGGCTTATAGAGTTGGAATTCCGGCAAAAAGCGGAGTTTCAGGAGGAATAATTGGTGTAATTCCAGATAAAGCTGGTATTGCTGTGTTTTCTCCTTTAATTGATAAGAGAGGTAATAGCGTTAGAGGTATTAAAGTATTTGAGGATTTATCCGATGAATTCGACCTGCATTTATTCGATTCTCCTTTAGAAAAATGTTCCTTTTTAGATATTTCTAAACATTCAAAAGAATCAATGGTAATTGGTAATTGATAATTGCTGATTATTGTAGGTTGGGTTAGGTGCGACGAGTCAATTTGATTGATAATTATAAGTTAAATTCGCGCCGTAACCCAACAGTATTTATGGTTAAAATGAAATGGTAATTGGTAATTGGTAATTAAATAAATGGTGCGTTACGGCTGAGCTAAATTGTAACCTGCAAGATGTATTACTCGTGCCGTAACACAACGGCAATATTGCGGGAAGAAAATCTACACCGCAATTTGCCTCCCCTACAAGAAATTAATTATTTACTCACAACTTTTCAAACCTTCAATATCACCACCAACAATCTTCTCAAGATTGCGGGTAATTTTATCAATATCCCAATTCCACCAACTAATTTCTAATAACGTATCAATAACTTCATTCGCAAAGCGTTTTTTAATTTCTTTGGCTGGATTTCCGCCTACTATTGTATATGGCGAAACGTTTTTAACAACAACTGATTTTGACGCAATAATTGCACCATCACCAATTTGAACTCCTGGCATAATTACCGCTTCATAACCTATCCAAACATCATTACCAATTACAGTATCGCCTTTATTCGGAAACTCATCTAACTGCGGCATAATTCTCTCCCAACCATTACCAAATATTTGGAAAGGATAAGTAGAAAAGCCCGACATTTTATGATTTGCACCATTCATAATAAATTTTACACCTGTTGCTAAAGCGCAAAATTTACCGATAATTAATTTATCGCCAATAAAAGGAAAATGATAAAGAACATTACGCTCGAAGTTTTCGGAATCTTCTAAGTCATCGTAATAAGTATAATCGCCAATAATTATATTCGGATTTATGATTGTATTTTTGATAAAGCAGATTTGCGGAAATCCCTTCATCGGATGTTTTTCGTTTGGATTTGCACCGTACATATATAAATTGGTAATGGGTTTTTGATATTACACCCTTCTCCTTAACAAGGAGAGGGGATGGGGGTGAGGTATCCTCAATTTGAAGCAATGCTCAACATTTTGCTAAAATATTTAATACAACTTTATATTTATTTTTATGAAGACAATTGACAAGTCGGATATTTCTTCAACTACTCGGTTGTTTTCTAATTTATCTTTTGATGAAAATAAACTAATTCATAAACCAGGTAGCGTTGTTGGAAGTACGGCTTTGATTGCGGGTACTACTGTGGGTGCGGGGATTTTGGCTTTACCTGCGGTGACTTTACCTTCTGGTGTTTTACCTTCGACGGCTTTGTTGATAGGTGTTTGGCTGTATACTGTTGTGTCGGCTTTGCTGATTGCAGAGGTGACTTTAAACGGTATGCGTTTTTATGGACGCGCCAATAATGGTTTACTGGCTATGGTGGAAAGTACTTTGGGTAAACCGGGAGCGCGGGTAACGGGTGGCGCGTATTTATTTTACCACTATGCTTTATTAATAGCTTATGTTTCTCAAGGTGGAGCAATTTTAATCTCTGCGGTTGAAGGAATATGGGATATACCTCTATTACCAACATGGATGGGAAGTACTGGTTTTGCTTTGATATTTGGCGTTATTTTATATCTGGGAAAAGATAGATTTGTTGAGAAATTAAATAGCTTTTTTGTTGGAGTGGTTATCATTTCGTTTATCGGGTTGCTGGTGTTAGGTATTAATAGGGTACATCCGACTTCTTTATTATCTCAAAATTGGAGGGCGCTTCCTCCGGCGTTATCGGTAATGTTAGTGGCGCTGTTTTTTCATAATATTGTGCCGGTGGTTGTCACTCAGTTAGAAGGAGATGCGCCAAAGGTACGTCAATCTATCGTTATCGGCTCGGCAATTCCGCTAATAATGTTTTTGCTGTGGAATGCGGTGATTTTGGGCAGCGTAACTCCGACGATGTTAGAGAATATTTCGGGTAGTAGTAATGTATTCGATCCTTTGCAAGTGTTACGTGCTGGTGATGCTGGGCAATGGTTGGGGATTTTAGTTACCGTGTTTTCCGAGTTTGCGATCGCAACGTCTTTGATTGGATTTTTTTATGGGTTGCGGGATTTATTCAGAGATATGAATTTGTTTGCGGATACTCCTAAAGTAAGTTTACCGTTAATTTCGCTGATTTTATTTCCTCCAGTGGGTTTTTCTGCGATTAATCCCAACATCTTTTTTACAGCTTTGGATTATGCTGGCACCTTCAGCGTTTCAATTTTGGGAGGTGTAATTCCTGCGGCAATTGCTTGGAGAGTGCGAGATAAGTACAATCAATATCAACCGCTTGTACCTGGTGGTAAGGTAATGTTGATAATTATGATTGGTGTTGCAATGATGGCGATATTTTTGGGTAATTGGTAATTGGTAATTGGTAATTGGAATTAATGATATTATTGCACTATTTTCTGCTCCCTGTTCCCTAATATTAAAACGGCACTTCCACTTTCAAATATATTTTTTCTTGTAAATACGGATGCTCAAATGAAAGTTCTCTGGCATGAAGATGCAGCCGACTTGCAACTAAATTACACCCGTAAAGTTTATCTCCTAAAATAGGCATACCCAAACCGTTGGTATCAGCAGCATGAACCCTTAATTGATGAGTTCTTCCTGTCAAAGGAATAAACTCAACGCGGGTGTAATTACCTTGTTTATTTACAACTTTAAATTTAGTTATGCAAGGTTTACCAAGTTGGTAATTAACTTCTTGATAAGGACGATTTTCGGGATTTCCCCACAATGGTAGCTCAATCGTTCCTTTATCAACAATTAGATTACCTGAAAGTACGGCTTCATAAATTTTACTTACTAGCCTTTGCTCAAACTGCTTGCTTAATAAACGATAAATTTCTTGATTTTTTGCTAACAGTAAAATACCAGAAGTATCCATATCTAATCGATGCACCGCTGCAATATTTTCGCCATCGGGTAATGAATTAATTAAGCGACTGACAACGCTATCTTGATTGTGATGATATCTTCCCGGTATTGATAGTAAACCGGATGGTTTATTCACAGCAATTAACCATTCATCTTGATAGATAATTGGAACCTCTCCCCAAACCCCTCCCCTAGGAGGGGAGGGGCTTAAAGCCAATGAGAGATAGGAATTAGATTTTAAACCCGATAACAAAAAACCCATTAATGGCTGACAGCGCTCGACACAAGCACCGTAGAATTCTCCCGGTATTTTATCAACAGTTGATTCTCCCCACCAAAATTCGGCGATCGCTAATGGTTTCCATTTATTAATTGCAGCATAATGGAGTAATTTCGGCGTACAGCAATCTCCGGTACCAGTGGGTAAGCCTTGGGGCATTAATTGCTGCAAACTAGACGCATTACCCAGAAAATTCATTAGCGAATAAGCCTCATGCATCTGTGCTTGTAATTTTCGGGATATTTGTTTGCGCTGCTGCTTTAATTCCCGAATCCGCATATCGGCGTTATTTATTACTATTTGAAGCGGTTGTAATACTTCATCGCGCTGTCGTTTGAGTAGCTTTTTTTCAATTCCTTGTTGACGGCTTTCTTCTTTGAGTTTTTCTAACTCTATATTTAACTTTAATTCTTCTTCTCTCAAACTTTTGTAAAATAACTGACGTTTTTCATCGCGTTGTTGTTTGCTAAGTTGATGACGCTTACTCATTTCTTGCAAACGTTGCTCAAATTCTAAAGTTAAAGTTTGATATTCTTTTCTTTGACTTAATTGTTTAAGTTGAATAATCTCTTGTTTAATAACTTCTAATTCTGCTAAAGTGCGACTTTCTTCTAATACAACTTCTTCTCTACCGGGAATTGGTGGCACCCAACCTTCAATAATGCTGCTACCATTAAGCAATCCCGAAAAAGCTTTGAGTATGCCTTTTTCACCGCTTGGTAATTCTACTAATAATATTCCGTACATTTTTGGTTCACGGGAATACATTTCATTATTAGCTAGTTGTCGCATTAAACCAAAAGCGATTAATTCTGCTTCTTGAGTACGAGGGAGTTGTAATAATTCGCCATTAGAAGCAAATCCTTGATAAAAATAGGTTGGGGGTGAATTGTTGATTTTATGATTGGTGTCGATAAAATCTGAAATTGGGTGGAGGGGTAGCATCCTGATATTTTATAACTTATCGAATTTGAATTATTCAACAGATGATACGATAGTCTCACATATTAACTATTAAACTAAATTTTGGCTAATGAAGAAAAATCTATTTGCGATCAAAATTATTTCTACAGTTTTAATGATAGGTGCTATCTTGCTGGAGCTATGGAATATTTACGCGATACAAAACAATCTAATTATACCTTCGAGTATTAAACCAATTTTTTGGATTGAGCGTGTTGCCGTTGCAGCGCATTTAGTTGAGGCAATAATCGCAGCTTTTAATGCTAGTTCCAAAGATAAAATTTGGTATAAGTATAGCGTGTATACTTTTTTTGTGGGTACGATTGGATTGATGGAATTATTTCGTGAAGAAGAGAATTAGGTAATTGGTAATTGGTAATTGGTAATAGATAAGAAGGTATTTAAAAACCCGGTTTTTCAACAAACCGGGTTTCTTAATTATTGCTAATTATTCCAAAAAATCGTATCATTAAATTCTTGAACGACGAGCAAAGCGGGGAAATAAATCTTTAAATCCAGCTTGCCGCAATTCGACACTTTCTTGAGCGTAATTCCACAGACTTTCATAATAAAAGAAAGTTACACCCAAACCATATTCTTGCGCTGCTCGTACTTGAGATTGAATTTGCTGCATTGAAACTGGACGATTTCGCAAACCTGCCATAATACCGATACCAGTAGGTATATATTGTTTGGTTTCAATAATTTCTGGACGGTTAATTTTGCTGGTAAACCTTGCTAAATCGTTGCCATAAACCTGCATCACTAATTCATCTACAATACTCAAACGTACCCAGTTGAGCCAATCTTGTAACTGTAATTTATAAGCGTGATCGTAGTAATTAGGAGATACAGAGAAAATTGCATAAGGTTTTCTGGCTTTTATCGCTTGATTAAGCTGTGACATAAACATCGTAATTTTATCAGCACGCCATTTTACCCATGCTTCATCAGCGGAATTGGCTGGTGGTGGATTTTCGGTTTCTTGAGTATACAAAGCAACGGTGTACTTGTCATAACCGAAGTCACGAGGTAAACTCATATGGTCATCAAATTGGATGCCATCAACATCATATTGACTGACGACTTCTAAAACCAGATTTTGAATAAACTGCTGTACTTGAGGATGAAAAGGATTTAACCATGCAACCTCACCCGCAGCACTGTTAGAAGTTAGACTTCCATCGCGTTTTTGCGTCAACCATTCAGGATGATTTAAAGCTAATTCCGATGTTTCCGGAACCATAAAACCGAACTCAAACCAGGGAAGTACTAATAAACCCTGACGGTGCGACTGTTCGATTAAGTCTGCAAGAACATCATGTCCATCCGCACCTTTGAAGAAAAAGGGAATGCCAGCGCGTTTGGCTGTATAACTAGGAAATTTAGTATAACCAGAATTCCATACGACGGGATAAATAGTATTAAAATTCAATTGCCGCAACTTAGTTACAGCATCTTTAGCTCCAGAGCGAGTTTTAAGAATATTGAAATCATTAGTACTCATCCACACCCCGCGAATTTCTTGACGGGGAAGCTTTCTCGGTTGCAATATTTCCGGTTGAATAATATCGGGTTGCAATATTTCCGGTAGCAATATTTCCGGTAGCGATAATTCGGGTTGAACTATAGTTGCTGACGGAGGAAATTGTGCCACCGATGGCAAATTATCAAGTAATAATACCGTAGCAAATGATATTGCAAATACAAGTGGAAGACTGCGCTTGAGTAGCCGTTTCAATGAACCTATCTCACTTAGCTTTCTGAATAAGTTAGCTAGTCTTGCGCTGACTTGTAAACTTTGATTGTGAAATTGTTTCGTCATTAGTCTACAGGTATGTCTGCTTACTCTATAAAAATTTGATTGAATGCCCGTTAATTTGCTTCATTTTATGCAGCAAAATTATCACGTCAGGATGATTGACGTATTTGAGCTTTTATAGTGCCGTGCCTAGTATAAGTGTTTATGTATCAACTATGACCACATTTTTGAAGTTTGATTGGTTAATTTTATGAATTGGCTCTATTGTATTTGCAAAAATGATTATACAACTATCGAAAGGAAGAGTTTGGGGATAAATATCAAATTAGAATTAAATAGAGGTTAAATAACAAAATAATTGTATTTATAAAAATAAATTATATTGAAGCGGTGAATGGTAATCACAAGTGGATATCTGGAGTTTTTCTAAAAAATTTTGATGCTGATAATTATTTTCAGTTGATTCCAGAAGAGATTAGGGATATTCAGATCATAAAATCGATTAATTTTGAAGAATATCCCGTGTATTTGCTAGAAGCAGAAGAATTTTATTTTGTGGATTTTAAGGGAGTTCGTGAAGCGATAAATAAAATTGAAGCAATAGCGGATTTTGAATATGCTTACATCAATATTTATGAGATAACAAAAGACTTTGCACCAGCAAAGCCAAGGAAAGATTATATGGGAATGTTAAATCATACTCATGTTGATAATGAATATTTGGAAAGGTATATAAGGTTTGGTGTTGAATATAATCCGTTTGATTTGCCTTGGGATGAGAGATAACGAGGTGGGTAAAATAACTTTGCAAAATGTAACACTACTAAATGGCGAAATTGTTGATAGACAGATATGGGAATCGTTTTATTAAAAGTATAATGTCTTAAAAAATAGCATATAAAAATATTGTATGAGTTACAATTATCTTATGCAAGATAATAAGTAATAAATATGTCACAATCTCAAACAAAATCACAACGTAAAGTATTACTTTATCCCGGTGAAGATGGTTATTTTGTTGTTGAAGTTCCTAGTTTACCTGGCTGTATTAGTCAAGGTAAAACTCGTGAAGAAGCTTTAGGAAATATTGAAGAAGCTATATCACTTTACATTGAAGTTTTAGAAGATAGAGGTGAGTTTGTTCCAGAAGATGAAATTGAAATTGTAGTAGTATGAGTCAGTTACCTGTTATTTCTGGTGCAGAATGTATAAAAGCTTTAGAAAAAGTAAATTATTTTGTAGATAGACAGCGTGGAAGTCATATTATTTTAATTCGAGAAGAACCTAGAACAACAGTAACTGTTCCAAATCACAAGGAATTAGATAAAGGTACTTTGCGTGCCATAATCCGTCAAGCAGGTTTAAGTGTAGATGAATTTCTTAGTCTTTTGTAAATACAAGTAAGAATCGAACCGTTACTCTTTTAATAAATAATAATATTAGGAACATCTACAACTAATTTAAAACTAATTTAAAGATGGATAACCAAATTTTATTTCCTACAATGGGTTGCGGTACTTGGGCATGGGGTAACAAGGTGCTTTGGGGATACAGTCAAAGCATGGATGATGATTTACAAGAAGTATTTAATCTTTGTGTCAGCAACGGTGTAACTTTATTTGATACTGGTGATTCCTACGGTACGGGAAAGCTCAACGGGCAGAGCGAAAAGCTTTTAGGACGTTTTACTAAAGAATATGACGGTGTAAATAAAAACGATATCTGCATTGCTACCAAGCTCGCTGCTTATCCCTGGAGGTTAACTAGAGGTGCAATGGTATCTGCTGGTAAAGCTTCTGCTAAACGTTTGGATAGAAATGTTGACTTGGTACAAATGCACTGGTCAACTGCGAATTATTTTCCTTGGCAAGAGTGGGCTTTATTGGATGGGTTGGGAGATTTGTACGAGCAAGGTTTGGTTAAGGGGGTGGGTTTATCAAATTATGGTACTAAAAGATTGAGGAAGGTACATAAGAGATTTGCGGAAAGGGGAATCGCGATCGCAACTTTACAGGTACAGTATTCATTATTATCAACTTATCCAGTTACTGAGTTGGGAGTTAAGGAAGTTTGCGACGAATTGGGAATAAAATTAATTGCCTATAGCCCTTTGTGTTTGGGGATTTTGACGGGGAAATATACAGATAAAAGTAAATATCCTCAAGGGATTAGAAATTTTCTATTTAAACAATTAATTCCCGGCGCTAAATCGTTGTTGGATTGTTTGCGAGAAGTGGCAGAATCTAGAAATAAAACGATGTCTCAGGTGGCTATTAATTGGTGTATTTGTAAGGGGACAATTCCCATTCCTGGGGCTAAGAATGCAGAGCAAGCACGGCAGAATATTGGGGCTTTGGGTTGGCAATTGGATGCTGGGGAGGTTGCAGAATTGGATAAGGCTGCGGCGAATACTGATAAGAAGATGGTGCAGAATATTTTTCAGACGAAGTGAGATTTGTATCAATTTGAAAATTATTCGGAGGTTGAAACCGCCAAGTTTTGTAAAATTTAGATTTTTAAACCTGCGGAGGCAGGTTTTGCCTGTGTAGCCGTGATTTTAATCGCCAGGTTATTTTTATTCCACGCAATTGCATCCCCCAACCCCTTTTTTGAAGGTTATTTGTTATTCCACACAATTAGATCCCCCCAACCCCCCTTGAAAAAGGGGGGCTTTCGTAAATCTCATATTTTATAAGTTAGAATCAACCAAATTTATTGTTAATTACAGGTAAGATTATGGGAATTTTCAGCGGCATGATGGGTAATGCATCTGAGGTAAATCCGGAGAAATTAGAGAATGAACTTGCTTCTTTAATGATTGAAGGAGAAAGTATGCATAAAGCCTTTAAGTTAATTAGAGATTTGGTTGTTTTTACAAATAAAAGAATTATTTTGATTGATAAGCAAGGAATGACGGGTAAAAAAACTGAGTTTTTATCGATTCCCTATAAGTCAATTAAATATTTTAGTAAGGAAAGCGCTGGTACTATAGATTTGGATGCCGAAATTAAAGTTTGGATTTCTGGTGATGATTTACCAAAGGAATTTCAATTTAGTAGAGACAATGCGGTAGATGAGGTTTATCGGATTTTGAGTTACTATACTTTGTAGGGTAATTGGTAATTGTAAAATGGTGCGTTACGGCATTATTTATATATTAACCTCGAACAATATTTACTCCTGCCGTAACACACTAGGCTGTTGACTCTGTACATTTTTTAAGCATAAAAATTCATGCAAAAAACGTGTTGGTGTTCAAGATATTGCCCTCTCCCCTTTCCCCTCTCCCAAGTTTGGGAGAGGGGTGCCCTTCAGGGCGGGGTGAGGGAGAAAGATTATGGTTGCTACCGGCATAAAACTTGTATGAATAAAAACCGAGAAATTCTATCAAAGTCAACAGCCTAGTAACACACCCTACAATAGGGAAGAGAAAAAAAATGAGTCGTAAACCGTTACTTGATTCTAATCGTTATTATACTTTTAGTAATTACTTTGAATTAGGATTTTCAGCGGATGATTTGGTAGCTGAATTTGGTTATTCTTTTGAACGAAATTTTATTAATTTACCGCAATATTCTGGAAATTTAGATAGAATCACTGATTTAAAGTTGCGTATTGAAGAAATATTGCCTTATGTTGATTTAGAAAATGAAGCGACTCGTAGAGAAATACTGATAGCACCGATTATAACAGATTTAATACATTATTCTCGCGCAAAATTAAAAATAGAGTATCCAATTAAGGTTAGTAATCTACTACAGGGAAAGTTAGATTATTTATTGCGTTCGATAACTAATATAATCGTTATTGAAGCTAAACAAGCAGATATTAACAGAGGGTTTACGCAATTAACTACAGAAATGATAGCATTAGACCAATGGATTGATTCCGATCAATCTGAAATTTTAGGAGCAGTAACGACGGGTAATATCTGGCAATTTGGCGTATTATATCGCGAACAAAAACTTATCAAAGAAGGTATTAATTTATATCGCGTTACTGAAGAATTAGAAACAATTATCAGGATTTTATTAAAAGCTTTAGGAGTTAGGAATTAGAAATTCTACTCCCATTCCCAATGCCCAATGCCCTATCCCCCATTCCTTAATTGATTCACAACCTGCCATACTTTAATTAATTTACCTTGCTGTAGTGCAGCTATTCCTGATAAGTATTGAATCTCCGTAACATCTGGTAGCTTTGCTAAGGCTGGCTGTAGGGATTTTTCTGCGGCAGCTCCTTGGAAGTCGTAAAGCTGTACGAATGCTAGATATGCCCAAGCATAGGGATTATTTGCATCTAGTTGAGTTACTGTTTTTAGGGATGCGATCGCACTTTCTGTTTTTTGCTGCAATATGTTGGTTAATGCAATGCTATAAGCGTAATTCAGGTTTTTCTCTTGCCCAAAGCGATATTCTAAAGTTTTACGTGTTTGTACTAAGTAATCTTGATTTGGGTCGTATTGATTGATGCGTCCGATTTCTTCAAATACTTTATTGAATGCTTTGATTCCTTGAGGTAAATTGGCTGCTAAGCTACGCAATTGTGTAGGTAAATCTAATTCTGGTGCTGGCGTAGGTGTTGCTTGGGAATCAATTTGTAGAGTTACTTTTGGAAGTTTAATAGGATAAGTTTCTTGGGTTAATCTGTTGAGATAAGTCGCTTCTAAGGTATAATTCCCATTTTTGATATCGGCAGGTGGTAGCATTGCCATTCTTTCGGTAACTTGGAATTTACCCACTGGTTTGATACTATAAGGATACAGCTTTCCTAACGCAATTGCATGGTCATGTATGAATTTTGGATTATTGTTATTCTTCCAAGTTATTAACACCAAACCATTGCTTAATTCTTCCCAATTTCCTTCCCAAATATAAGTTACGGGAACCGGAATTCCCGATGGTGCTACTTCCGGCACTTCAACTTTTTCTAAACTTATATTATTCTTATTTCTTCCCCCTCTACCCCCTCTTACTTCCACTACAACAGGCGGCTTCTCCTGGTGATAAAGTTTAAGCAGACTGCCATCGGGTAAATTCCAAGTTTTATTTAACTGAAAATCACCGCTTTGTTCTACAATTTTGGTAATTTGCTTTTGTGCTTTGGGTACGGAGCCTTGTTTTTTAGATTTAGTTAAAAACCAAGACATTGAGCGTGCGTCTTTCTCTACAAAGCTTTTTTGAATTCCTACCTGTCTTCCATATACTTGAAAGTTTTGTAGCGCTCCATAATAATTTAAGTTATGCTGGTTAATTTGTGGAGTTGAAGGTAATACTCCCAAAGTAGAATACAAATATGGTTCGGTTTTGATAATTTGATTAATTACTTGGGAATGAGGAAGTTTTGTTCCTAAATAAGGATAATGTTGTACTTTACTGCTCAGAGCTTGAGTTATCCAATATCCCGGAATTCCACCGATAGGAAATAAATTCAACAGCATTAAAACAATTGCTAAACCAAAAGTACCCCAGCGAATGCGTTTTCCGGCATTGCTTTGAAAACGAGTTAAACCATAAGCTAAAAATACTGATAAAACTGGTAAATACGGCAATACATAACGATAATCTTTATTAGGATTTAAACTTGATAATAAATAAGCTCCAATTAAAAATATTGCCAGCCATTTCAAAGCAATTGATAATTCTAACCCCTCTCTCCCTCTTCTCTTTTCCTTGGCTTTCCCCCAATAAAGTAATAAGGCAAAGATGGGAACTAATAATAAAGGTAAAGAAATTTGTGATGGTAATTGATGCCAATAAAAAGTCCAAGCATCTAAACTATTTAAAGGTGCTTCACCTTCCGCAATTGCAGAATCTACCGTTGCTCTTTTCCCGGAAGTTAAAATTAGCAGCCAGTTA
Organism: Calothrix sp. CCY 0018; assembly: GCF_963920925.1. Taxonomy (NCBI): domain Bacteria; kingdom Bacillati; phylum Cyanobacteriota; class Cyanophyceae; order Nostocales; family Calotrichaceae; genus Calothrix; species Calothrix sp. CCY 0018. The sequence continues at coordinate 176,866 of NZ_CAWUDI010000003.1, forward strand.
GCACGATACCACCAGCCAAAAATTAATGTAGATAAACCCAAAGCGCCAATTAATTGTAATAATCTTCCCCACAATCCTTTACGTATTGATGTAATTACAACCCAAATTATCGGAATAATTAGAAAAAACAGCGCCGTTTGCTTCACCATCAACGCTAATCCGAAGGATAAACCGAAGAATATTGCGCGGCTAAGAGGAGGGGGGGAGGGGGAGAGGGGGAGAGAGGGGGAAGAAGGAAGGGGGAAGTTAGTGAAAAACCATAATGTGAGACAGAAGAAGCTTAATGTTACTACTGCTGCTAAGGGATAATCTAAGAGAAATTCCAAACGATATCGATACAATCCCGGCATTACTTGACACAAAGCTGCTGCCCATAATCCAACGGTGTCGCTAAATAATATTTTGCCTAAACCGTATACAGATAAGATTAAAACAGCGCTGAAGCCAACCATTACCAAAGTGGATTGATCGTATCCCTTACCGTAAATATGTTGAACAAAAGCCGTGACGATGTAAGTAAATGGCGGTATTTTTGAAGACAATAACCATAAGTTTTGCCACCATTCCCCATTTAACAAATCGGGATTTTGTAGAGCTTGTAAATAATTTAAACTCCCAGTTAAATAATCAGCTTGATCCCAAGATGGAACAGATTTATCCCAGAAAAACCAAACGCGATCGCAAATTGCACCGAGCAGCCAGATTGTTGTGAGAATCAGCAGTTTCATGAAGGATGGGAATTGGTAATCGGTAATTGGTAATCGGTAATTGGTAGATAGGGAGAGGATAATTCTCAACTTGTCTAACTCTCTTCTGAATCCTCAATCCAAAATCCGTCTTAAAAAGTTTGCTCAACGAGGGGAACCCTCGCACCGCAATTTTTGTCTCCGACACGCTACGCGAACGCAAAATCGAAAATCCTATAACTCCTAACTCCTAACTTTTTTCAACATTTTCACATGAGGAATTCCGGCTTCTAGAAAAACTTCACCAACTTGCTCGAAACCCAATTGCTGATGCAATCCTTTGATATATTCTTGAGCATTAATGTAAACTTCGGCTATATTTTCACTTTCGATAACTTCCAAAGCATGAAGCATTAATCTTTTACCAATACCATTCCCTCTGGCATAAGATAAAACGGCTAACCGTTCAATTTTCGCCGTTTTACTATCTAAATATCGAATTCTTACAGTACCCACCACAGCATTATCCAAATAAGCAATCAATTGCGGACAAAATTTATCCTTGCCATCTAAATCTAACTCGGCTTGTACTTTTTGTTCGTCTTGAAATACACGTCTTCTAATGATCTCAATTACGGGATACTGTTCCCATTCAACAACTTTTACCGTGATTTCAGCCATAGGATTATCTTAAATCTTGTTTGTTTCTTATATTATGTTGGTTAGTGGCGCTATCTAACATTAAACTTTTAAACATTAAGATTTGTGAGGTATCCACAGTTATGACTGCTATCGCTATCAACTTTAATAATGTGGTTCAATTTACCGACAATCAATTCTACCAACTATGTCATGATAATCCCGATGTCAAATTAGAACGCAATCAATGGGGAGAATTAGTTGTTATGCCACCCACGGGAGGAGAAACCGGAAATCGTAATTCAGAAATGAACGCGGAATTTGTAATTTGGAACCGCAAAACTAAACTCGGTAAAGTATTTGATTCTTCTACTTGCTTTAAACTCCCTAACGGTGCCAACCGCTCTCCCGATATATCTTGGATACAGCTAGAAAGGTGGAATTCACTTAGCGCACAGCAGCGAGAAAAGTTTCCTCCTATTGCTCCAGATTTTGTCTTGGAGTTAATGTCGCCATCCGACGGTTTAAGCGATATTCAAAAAAAAATGCAAGAGTATATGGCTGCGGGTGTCAAATTAGGCTGGCTTCTTAATATAAATCGTCAAGTAGAAATCTATCGTCAAGGGCAAGCAGTAGAAGTATTAAATTTTCCCACAAGTTTATCTGGAGAAGAGGTATTACCGGGATTTATTTTAGATTTATCAGTTATTTGGAATTAGTTTTCTGGAATATAGGTTTGTAGTAGCGCTTTAGCGCCTCCGGATAAGAGCCGCTAAAGCCCTACTACGAGCCTTTTTAGATTATTTTCTTTTTAACAGAATTACGGATTTAATCAACCGCAGAGAGCGCAGAGGGAAGAGGGGGAAGAGGGGGGAGAGGCGGTAGAAATTCCCAATGCCCCATGCCCAATCCCCAATTACCTATTACCCATTACCTATTACCAATTCCCAATCACTCCGCTCCCTCAATCGGCGCAAAACCTTGACGCTGAATGTTTTCAGTTATAGTACGGGGTTCTAAAAATTGTAGGAGATAATCGGGACCTCCGGCTTTTGAACCTACTCCGGAGAGTTTGAAGCCGCCGAAGGGTTGACGGGAAACAATTGCACCCGTAATGGTACGATTTATATACAAGTTCCCTACTTCAAATTCTTCTTGGGCTTGTTGAATATGGGAAGGTGTGCGGGAATAAAGTCCCCCGGTTAAGGCGTAGTTGGTATTGTTAGCTACTCGTAAGGCTTCTGAAAAATCTTTTACCTTGATAACGGCAACTACAGGGCCAAAAATTTCTTCTTGAGCTATTATCCCATCTGGTGGTACGTTACCGAATATTACCGGGCCGATAAAATAACCGTTTTCTGGTGCAGACATTTCTAATGCAACTTCGGCTTCGGCTTTACCTTTTTCGATATATTCGCGGATTCTGGATTGAGATTTATCGTCAATTACTGGCCCCACTTGAGTACCCGGTAATTCTGTTTCTCCAATATTAAGGGATTTTGTAGCTTCTACAAATCTATTGATAAAGGTATCATAAACTGTTTCTACAACTATTACCCTGGAACAAGCCGAACATTTTTGTCCGCTGTAACCAAATGCCGACTGTACCGCACCGACAACAGCTTGGTCTAAATCTGCACTTTCATCAATAATTATCCCGTTTTTGCCTCCCATCTCGGCAATCACCCGCTTCATATGCTTTTGACCGGGTTTTAACATGGCCGCATCTGCGTAAATTTTACAGCCAACTTCTTGTGAGCCGGTAAAAGCGATAACATGAGTTTCGATGTGATTTACCAAATAAGAGCCGACAACGGAACCTTTTCCGGGGACATATTGAAACACACCCTTGGGTATTCCCGCTTCTACCAAAACTTCGGTTATTTTCGCCGCAATTACCGCCGAAGTTTCCGCAGGTTTGAGTAAAGTACAGTTACCAGTTACCAAAGCAGCGACAGTCATACCTGTTGCGATCGCAAACGGAAAGTTCCAAGGTGAAATCACTACGGCAATTCCGCGAGGCTGGTAAATATAACGATTATTTTCTCCAGCTACGTCATAATTAAAACCTTCATCTAAGCGTTCCATTTCGGAAGCATAGTAGTGACAAAAATCTATTGCTTCACTTACTTCTGCATCCGCTTCCCGCACGGGTTTCCCAACTTCTAAAACAATCCAAGCCGATAATTCAGCGCGGCGATTTTCCATGATATCACCAGCTTTGCGGATAATATCAGCGCGTTGTTTTGCCGATGTTTTACGCCAAGTTTTAAAAGCCGCTTTCGCCGCTTGCATCGCATTTTCAGCTTGCTCGACATTAATTAAACCAACTTTACCTACTACCTGGGAATAATTAGAAGGATTAACCGAATCAACTTTTTCCTCAGTTTCTACGTATTCCCCATTAATCAAAGGTAAATAAGTTTTCCCAAGTTCTTTTTTGACGCTTTCAAAAGCAGCTTGAGATTTTATTCTTAATTCCTCCATTGCATAATCGCTATCGGCAGCAGGATTGAAAGAATTAATCGCAGCAGCTTCCGAAGAATTATCTTTTGCCTCTTCCCTCTCTACCCCCTCTTTTAAAACTGGTGGTGAAATCAACTCTTCTACAGGACGATTTTCCATATCATGCCGAATAAACGAAGAATTGGCGGTATTTTCCAATAAACGGCGAATTAAATAAGCCATTCCCGGCAATAGTTCACCATAAGGGCAATAAACGCGCACTCGATAACCTTGCTCAACCAAAGCCTTAGCAATTTTATCCCCCATGCCATAAAGCACCTGCATTTCAAAATTGCGCTGGGGAATATTCAAACTTTGGGCAATTGCTATCGCTTTAGCTTGCGATCGCACATTATGACTTCCTATGGCAGCATATATATATTGATGATTTTCTAACAATAATTGAGTAATTTTCTCAAAATTAATATCTGTGGCGGCTTTATCGTTATAAACTGGTTGCTGCCAATGTTTTTGCTCTGCTGTAATGGTTTCTTGATCCCAATAAGCGCCTTTTACCAAACGAATTGTAATCGGATTGCCGCGCTGTTTTGCCCATTCAATTAAACGAGTAGCGTCTTCTTCACTGTCACGCAAATAAGCTTGAATCGTCATACCGATATCCGTGCGCTGTTTAAACTCTTCCTCCATCAACAGCTTTTTCAAAATATTCAAGGTAAGATCCTTGTAAATATACTGCTCCATATCGAAGTGGATGGCTACACCCAACTCAGAAGCTCGACGCAGCAAAGTACGAATGTGAGCAACTACCTTCTCTTCACTACCTTTATCATCCAAAGGATCGAATTGCGAATAAAAAGCCGTCAACTTTACCGAAACCTGTACCTTCGGCAAAGCTTCCCCATCAGCTTCATCAATTAACGCCACATTCTTCCAATTCTTAGCAGCTTCGGCTAGTTGCGCCATCAAATCCGTATATCTTTGTAAATAAGACTGCGCTTCAACTTCCGTTATCACCGCTTCACCCAATAAATCCACGGTGAAAGCCATCTTATCCTTACGCAATCTCTCAATACTTTTCAAAGCTTGCTTAATATTTTCGCCAGCTATATATCGATGCGCTAAAGTTTCCACACTTTTAGAAACTGTTGTCGCGGCAACCTTCCCCGGCATCGAATCGGGATTGGCAAAATTTAACATTCCCTTCAACGCCGCAGGTAATTCTACCGAATCATCGCCGAGATATTCCTGTAAATGCGCGGCAATTTCCGGGTTGCTCCTCAAAGCCGGGAGAGCATCGATAAATCTAAATAGCTGCACCCGCAAACCAGGATTGCTCATCGCCCATGCTAATAACTTATCATCAGGGCGCATCTGGTCGCGCAAAGCCGAGAATAAAGAACGATTTTCCCCAGTTGCGCTTAATAACTGCTTCGCGATTTCCTGAGTTTTCGCTTCGTAGATGTCTTTTTTAACCTGTAATACCACCGATAGCACGCTCCATGTAGAATGTCAGACTTTTATCATCAAGCCCATATATTCTATTTTGGCTTTTAAATTCTGCTACCACCACATCTGGGAAGAAAAAGTTAGAAATTCGACATATTGAAGTTAATAAATATACAAATACGTGGAGAATAAAATATTTGTTCCATAATTAAATGTTACAAATATGTTGCAAAATCAGATACAAAGATAATATTAAATTAATCGATGTTTATTGCAAAAAATCGCAATTTATATAAATATTTGTTCAATATATAAAAGTTATTTATACCGATTGCTACTGTATTTTTATGTTTAAAAATGAAGTGCAGTTTGCTTTCTTTAACCCCAAACAAGCTTATGAAAACTACGAAAAAGCCATTGAAATGAATCCCAAAGATCCTAAAGCTTACATTCATCGCGGTAAATATCGCTTCAAAATTAAAGATATAGAAGGAGCAATCGAAAATTACGATAAAGCAATTGAACTAGATTCAAATAACGCAACAGCATTTAACAATCGCGCTAACGCAAACTTAGAAATGGGAAAATTAAAACAAGCAATGGCAGATTATTCTAAAGCAATTGAACTTAATCCTCAATACGCCTTAGCTTATTACAATCGCGGTTTGTTGCGTACAGACTTAGGAAGAGTACCAACTGCAAATGTTTGAAGAAGCTAACCCAATCATCTTCGATCCAACCAAAAGACACGACGCAGTTTGGTTATTTGATTGCACCGATGGGAATCCCAATGGCGATCCGGATGCAGATACAGCATATTTCATTTTTATAAGGTAGATTCTGGCGAGCAGGGATGCCGACTTCTTTTTAGCCCCCAATGGCACCCCGTCACTAAAGTAACAATTTCCCTTCGGGGAGATTGAGGATTGAAACACGCGCTTGGATTAAGAAACACAACATAAAAGTAGTAACAATTTCCCTTCGGGGAGATTGAGGATTGAAACTTTATAAAGAAAGCTCATGCAAGAAATTAAAACAGTAACAATTTCCCTTCGGGGAGATTGAGGATTGAAGCAGGATTGAAACAACCAATGCGGATATGTAAGAATTGCTGTTACATATAACAATATCTCTTCGGGGAGATTGAGGATTGAAACTATACAATGGCAAGAGACTTACGGGGATTTATCAAAATTTTGGAAGAAAGGGGACAGTTAAAGCGAATTACCGCTTTGGTTGACTCAGATTTGGAAATTGCGGAAATTTCTAACCGGATGCTGCAAAAAGGTGGCCCCGGTTTGATTTTTGAAAATGTCAAAGGTGCTGATTTTCCTGTGGCGGTAAACCTGATGGGAACCGTGGAAAGGATATGTTGGGCTATGAATATGGAACATCCCCAGGAATTGGAAACTCTGGGGAAAAAGTTGGCGATGTTGCAGCAGCCAAAGCCACCGAAAAAGATTTCCCAAGCAATCGATTTTGGTAAGGTTTTGTTTGATGTTGTCAAAGCTAAACCGGGAAGAGATTTTTTCCCTGCTTGTCAACAAGTTGTGGTGCAAGGCGATAATTTAGATTTAAGTAAATTACCTTTGATTCGCCCTTATCCCGGCGACGCAGGCAAAATTATTACTTTAGGTTTGGTAATTACCAAAGATTGCGAAACCGGCACGCCAAACGTCGGTGTGTATCGCTTGCAACTACAATCAAAAAATACCATGACCGTACACTGGCTCTCAGTGCGGGGTGGAGCAAGGCATTTACGCAAAGCTGCGGAGAATGGGAAAAAGTTAGAAGTAGCAATTGCTTTAGGTGTAGACCCGTTAATTATCATGGCGGCAGCAACACCGATTCCGGTAGATTTATCCGAATGGCTGTTTGCGGGTTTATACGGTGGTTCTGGTGTTAGTTTAGCAAAATGTAAAACCGTCGATTTAGAAGTACCAGCAGATTCAGAATTTGTTTTAGAAGGAACCATTACCCCAGGGGAAGTACTGCCAGATGGGCCATTTGGCGACCATATGGGCTATTACGGCGGCGTTGAAGATTCGCCCTTAGTAAGATTTCAGTGCATGACACACCGTAAAGAGCCGGTGTATTTAACAACATTTAGCGGTCGTCCACCCAAAGAAGAAGCAATGATGGCGATCGCGCTCAACCGAATTTACACCCCGATTTTGCGACAGCAGGTTTCAGAAATCGTTGACTTCTTCCTACCAATGGAAGCTTTGAGTTACAAAGCGGCGATAATATCCATAGATAAAGCATACCCCGGACAAGCGCGACGGGCAGCTTTAGCATTTTGGAGTGCCTTACCGCAATTTACCTACACCAAATTTGTCATAGTCGTAGATAAAGATATAAACATTCGCGACCCGCGTCAAGTCGTATGGGCAATAAGCTCCAAAGTAGATCCCACACGAGATGTATTTATATTGCCAAATACACCCTTTGACACCTTAGACTTTGCCAGCGAAAAACTAGGTTTAGGTGGAAGAATGGGGATTGACGCAACAACCAAAATGCCCCCAGAAACCGAACACGAATGGGGTGCGCCGTTAGAATCCGATGACGAAGTAGCCGCAATGGTGGAAAGAAGATGGGTTGAATACGGTTTAGATGAATTGGAATTAGGAGAAGTTGACGTTAACTTATTTGGTTACGATATGAAATAGACAAATTAATGTAGAGACGTTGCAATGCAACGTCTCATCAGGATTTCGGCAACAATAATATTTGTTTTTATCTATTATTGTTAGGAAATAAAAGATTAAAAACCGCAGAGGGCGCAGAGAGCGCAGAGGAAGATTTTAATAAAGAGAGGTTAAAAAATGTCACATCCATTTCCGGGAATGAATCCATATTTAGAACATCCTGAACTATTTCCAGGATTGCATCACTTATTAATTAGTGAAATTGCTAGATTTCTATCCCCTCAATTACGCCCTAAATACCGGGTTGCAGTTGAAGTTAGAACATATGAAACCACGGATGAAAACTCATTACAAGTTGGCATTCCTGATGTAACTATAAAAAGTCGGCAAAGTGCAAATGATTCTATAGCAACTAATGTAGCAATAGCCGAACCTTCTACAGAACCTGTGAGAGTAAGATTACCAGTACCTTGGACTATAAAAGAAGGTTATTTAGAAGTAAGAGAAGTCGGTACAGAAGCGTTAATAACTACAATCGAAATCCTTTCACCTAGTAACAAGCGTGCGGGAAAAGGAAGACAGAAGTATTTGAAAAAACGCGAGCAGGTGTTAGAAAGTCGCACCAATTTAGTAGAAATTGATTTATTGCAAAAAGGCGAACCAATGCCGATAGTTGATAATAATATTCAAAGCCACTATCGAATTTTAGTTTATCGCGGTAATACCCGTCCTTTCGCCGATTTGTATGCTTTTAACTTACAAAATGTAATTCCTTCATTCCCTTTACCATTGCGTAGTGGTGATAATGAACCTGTTATCAATTTACAGGAATTATTAAATCAAGTATATGAGATATATGATTACGATTTAGTAGTTGATTACAATCAAGAAGCCGTACCGAGCTTGATTGAAGAGAATAAAGTTTGGGTGGATAGTGTTTTGAAAGAGAAAGGATTGAGATAAAATTTTATTAAATAAATAAATAAATAATTCATTATTAATTGCTTATGTCTTCTCCATTTCCCGGAATTAACCCATATTTAGAAAGCCCTGCGTTGTGGCAGAAAATGCACAAACGTTTGATATAGTCATTCCAATTAATTTCCGTAGTGCGTTAACGCACTACCAACCATTTGTTTTCTCCGCAGGAACGACTATAGTAGCAATTGCAGATGCTTTATCTCCTCAATTGCGTCCTAAATATATCGTAGATATTGAACTATTCAAATGAAAACCGCTATATAAGCCTCTTTCCTAGTAGGAGAGAGGTTTGTTTGTCACTGCATTGCACCCAACCGAAAAGCGTTATAACCTCATAAAAACTAAGTTTTCTTCAGTAGTTATTCAGGAATACAGTTTAAGGGGGTAATTTTAAATAAAAAGAAATTAGTATAGAAATGTAGCGAAATTAAATTACTTTTTGATTAATAGGAAAGTAATTTAGATATCTAAATCACAACAGTTAAACTACGTTAACTTGTTTGGTGACATAATAAACCTTTTATCGAAATAATATTTGTTTTTATCTATTATTGCTAGTAAATAAAAGATTAAAAACCGCAGAGGGCGCGGAGAGCGCAGTGAAGATTTAAAAAGAGAGGTTAAAAAATTTCACATCCATTTCCTAGAATGAATCCATATTTAGAACATCCTGAATTTTGACAACAAATTCACAAACGTTTGATAATTTTAGAATCAGATGTTTACTTAATTAGCATTTCAGTTGTTAGTTAAGCATACTAACTTTTGAAGAACCAAAATATTTTAATTTTAAGTTTTGAATAATATTGTCTTGAATTTGATTGGTATTAAAAACTATATTGTTGATAACAACATAGTCGCTATATTCTATCAAAGATTAAAATTTAGCTTGCATACCCAGGATCAAGTTTTATATTTTAGATAGTTATATTTCAAGAAAGCTAATTTCAGTATATAATCAATTTTCATGCGAAAAAAAAGGTGACGATGATATGGATTTCATCTTATTCGCGTGAATGAAACCCTTATTAATAATTATGTTCGCTTATTTAGCTGTCAAAGATTAAAAAAAATATCTCAGATGTTATGCAGCATACATCATGTCGTCAAAAGACAATTTAGGCTGTTTAACTTGATGTTCTTCAGATAAGAATTCTAAGTTAAATTCAATTTTAGCTATTTTGGTAGAATCTTTCTCATTGGGAAAGAAATCTATAGATGTAGCCGTTCTAATTTTTCCTTTCTGCCAGCTTGTAGCACCAAGTCTGAGAATTTCGCAATCATTGCCTTCTTCTGGGGAAGATAAGCTGACGCTGATATTGCAATACCCAAAAGATGTATTGATTAATTCATATATTCTTTCTTTACTGTTACAACCATTATTTTCTTTTGTCAGAAGATAGTTCACCTTTTGCCACAACTCATTTTCTAACTGTTGCTTAAATTGACTAAATTTAACCAGACTGCCGTTGTATGACAAAACATCGTCATCGTTACAACTCAAAGTTTTGAATTTACTTTTCATATGCGTTTAAATCATGTACTAGATTTTCCAATTAAGTTACCAATCTTTTCGCAGTTTCTCTGTTACCAAGACAACATCAATTGTAATCGCTTAAATAGTTTCAACTACACCCTTATTTTCAAACGATGCACTATCAACTATTGCTGCCTGTGGTGACTCGATTGCGGGTAATAAATAGTCGTACAATTGCATGACTTCCAAACAACCGTTAATGGCAGACACGGATTGATTGAAGCTAGCAATTTTTTGACTAACAGCATTTGATAGTCGCTAACGAAGTTTGAGTTGGGGTAACATCACAAGAAGCCAAAGACGATTCTTGCTGTAAAAATGCTAAAACAGAGTCTACTTGTTCCTTTAGATTTTGGCACTGAGGCAGCAGTTCTGCCATATGTAGCATCCCGATACAATAAAATAGAAACTTTGCGTATATTCTAAAAATGTTTTTTTCTATATGCTTCCGTACTATTACTGATAATACTTGTACTTTATAAAGATACCCTATTTTCGTTCCATAATTCTACTTTCTTAGCAAGCATAAGCATAAAACGGAATTAATAATAATGAAAATATCATGAAATCTTCAAAAAAGGGGTTATACCCCTTTGAGCTTAAACGTACTAAAATTACCAAGTATGATTAGGCTGCTATTAACCTAAAATATTGCTATAAAAAGGTCAATTAATGTTAAATTTGAGGATAATCCTGTTTTTCTATGTAGAAAATGTTACCTTTCCTTGAAGCGAGAAGAGATAAGAAGATTATTGATGAAGTTATGAAAATTTTTCCTATTAGACTTGAATCCAATGCAGATTTAAGAAAAAGTTTAAAAAGCTTTGCAGTAGAACAAAATATTCAAGCAGGATTTATATTAACTGCGGTTGGTAGTTTAAAACAAGCGACAATCCGCTTCGCCAATCGAGACAATACCACAGTGTTAACCGAAAAATTGGAAATACTTTCTCTCAACGGTACTTTAGCTCCTACCGGAATACATCTTCACATCGCGATCGCCGACAGTAATGGTAAAGTTATAGGCGGACACCTCAGCGATGGTTGCATTATTTACACTACCGCTGAAATCGTTATCGGAATTGCTGAAAATTTCAGTTTTCATAGGAGCTTTGACGAACAAACGGGATTTAACGAGCTTGAAGTTGTGCCGTTAATTTCGTAATTATTAGTATATATAATTCTTCTTTTTCGGCTCCCTACTCCCTACTCTTGTGAGGGAAAGAAAGCAATTATTGATTTATTATATATATTTTGCTTTCTATTTGAGCATCTTTCAATCCATCAAAAGTTGCTACCACACTTAATGTTTCTACTTGAGTAATCGGTGCGGGTTTCATTTCACCTCGAAAGTCCAGAATTTGCACTAATATAAGATAAGCAACAGCTAAAAGTATAGAAAATACACCCGTAATAATCGCAACAATTTTTCCTCTATCCATGAGTTTTCCCTATTCTTAAAGATATTCTACCATTGCCATAGTAATTAATGGAATTTAACTGTTAAATTTTGAGATGCGGGGATTAATTTTATAATCTATATATGCTTTTAAAAGTAATCCACGACTAACAAATTGTTCGCAAAGACGAAATCCACAAATATCCTGAACTAACTTGTACATAGTTTTTTTAGTTTTATGCTTGAAATCAGGACATAAAGTTAAGCATTTGTTGGAAAGCCGTAAATATTCCGAATAGTCTATATACATATAATCTCTAGCTAGCTCAAAGTAACCATGTGCTAAAGCACGACGATAATTGATTGGAATCTTGTGCTGATATTGTTGTAATAACTTTTTTTCTACTTTTTGCAAAACTTTGTAATGATTTTCTACCCAACGCTGTTTTGAAGCAGTTGATACTGTAACTTTGCCGTATCTTCTATATATTGAATAACAACCGGGTTGATAAACAACTTTTGCTCCAGCCATTATCACTGAAATGAAAAAATCTCTATCTTGTGCAGCCGAGAAATTTTCATCCCATCCACCGCTTTTCTCCACAGCCGTTCTTCTATACAATAAGGATGCAACAGCAGTCCACCAATTTTCGATTAAAGATTGCAAAATATCTGCTTGATATCCGGGCTTGTCTACCTGCTCTAAGAATATTACTCCATTAGATTGATGTCCTTGAAATCGCCAATCACCGTAAACAGCGTCTGCTCCTGTTTCTTCTAAAAAATTGATTTGTCTTTCTATTTTCTCTGGTAAAATTAAATCATCTGCATCTAAAAATTGAATATATTCTCCTTTCGATAAAGCAAAACCTCGATTCCTAGCGTAGCATCCGCCCTTATTTTCAGAAAGGCGTTCCCAGATAATTTTATCTCCATAGCTTTTAATAATTTCCATAGAGTTATCTGTCGAAAAATCATCAATTACAATGATTTCGATATAAGGATAGGTTTGTTTTAAACAGCTATCAATAGTCTCTGCTATCCATCTTTCAGCATTAAAACAAGGAATAATTACGGAAACTAGTTTTTGCATTTTTTATGGCCCTATTTTTTCATTTATAAGTTCTTAAAATTGATACCTATCCGAGACAATTTTAGATTGAGCGGAAAGTTTTTTTTCAATTTCATAATTTAAAATGGGTCGCTTTTCCTAAAATCGGTTGAATTTTGAGACTAAATGTTTCTTAAAAGCTGATTATTACTAAATATACTTTTTTAGACTTTTTCATTGGTGTATCCCACTGTAAAAGGAATCCCTAATTCTTCAGCAAGCGGTGCAATAAAATCTAGTTGAGTTAAATAGTGCGTGTGAAGAATTCGTGGTTTTACCTGTGCGGCTAATTCTTTAATCGCTTCCTTTTCAGTTAAATGATGGTAGGGAAAGTGATTTTTTTAAGGAATATCTGAAGGTTTGCGAGAAACAATAGTAATGTCGTAATCCTTGTAAAGAGCCTCAAGTTCAGTTTTGAGATAGGTTTGAGAAATTTGAGGATACCCTCGGATAACGTACATTACAGACAGTTTTTTTTTCATCACTCTAGTTAGATAATCACAAAAGTCAATAAGTTTATTTTAATTACTACTGAAAGCTTCTCGCAACACTTGCTTGGTGTAGGTTCGCAGCGTATATGACGATAGCGATTTGATTCGTCTTACAGTAGGCTTGAAATCTAGCTTCATCGCCCGCAATAGACTCAAAATCGTAGCTTTTGGCTGACCTAGTTCTAATGACTTTTCTGCATGGTCGCACAAGAAAGTAGCAAAGGTTTGAGGATGCAGTCTAAACAGCGATTCGTGCTTGTTCACTAACCGCTCGAAATTTACTTGACGCAGCGCTGGATTGCGGGAAATTCTGTCTCCATCGTGAGCGGTAAGCTGATAAGTAACGGTTGGTAATCCCAAAATAGAACAAACTGGATTGAGCCTTAAAAACATCTCGGTATGAACCCGAGAGGTAAAAGTTTCATCGTAACCGCCAATTTCCAGCAGAAGCTCTCTTTCTACAACTAATGTCTGTTTAGATAAATAAGACTTCTCAGGTTCAATATCTTCGAGAAAGAAATGAGAACCAAGCGGTAAAGTTGGAGGTAAGCGTCTCTCAATAACTTCACCGTCAGGCTTAACAACTTCCAAACCAGAAAGTGCTGCCACTGGTTGAGGCAATGTAGTATTTTTCAAAGCATCTAGAGATACTTGCGCCATATTGGGTAATAATTGGTCATCGTCATCGAGATAGGTGACATATTTACCTTTTGCAGTCCTCAATCCTACATTGCGAGCCACTGCATTACCACTATTTTTCGCAAGTCTAATTACACTCAATCGAGAATGTTCCGGTAAACTTACTGGCTTGTCGGAACCATCGTCAACTACAATTACCTCTACTTCTTCTACAGTTTGCTGCAAAGCACTGTTAACAGCACGGGGTAAAAAATGAGGTCTATTGTAAGTAGGAATGATGATGCTAAGTAAAATCTTGTTCATTTTGACACACCCAAATGAGATATTTTTGCTTGATTGAAAAATAGAACCATTCTTATACTGGAAAAGATTGTATTTGAATCAAAAATTCTATCAACGTCTTATAATCCGATGTTTTATTTACTAAGAACTTGCCATTGTCTCGGCTGATAAAATTGACATCTACTAATAGTTTTATTAGCTTTAACTGTGAATCGAAAAGATTCAACTATGTCGTAGGAAAGCACGCCATTGCGAATATAAATTCTGGCACTATATACACCAGGAATCATCGAGCAATAGGGCATATGCATCCGTATTTCTGATTTCCCAACGGGGATTTCTAATTCTTGATTATCGCTAGCAGAGGTCATATATAGAACAAGACCTTCTCCTCCCGATAATGCCGTAACTAACATACCCAAATTGGCAGTCTTGATATGTTCGTAAGATTTACATTCTACACTTAAATACGCAGGTTCGCCAGTAAATAAAGTTTCTAAGTTATTATCTTGCTCATCTTTAAAGCATAAAGAAACTATATCTAAACCGTTGCTTTTTTCTTTCGGCTTAGGCGGTATAATCATTCTTCCCAAAGCATTCTCTGAACCGCTCAAACAAAGGTCTTCTTCGTATTTACGAATTACTTGTTCGGTATCGCCGGAAGCAAGCAACTGACCTTTTTTCAGATAAATCGAGCTTTCACATATGTTTAATATGCTGTGAGAATTGTGGGTAACTAATATAAATGCCGTGCCGTTTTTACGCAATTCAGATAGCTTGCGATGGCATTTCATTTTAAATTTGACATCACCTACCGCCAACACTTCATCAATTAATAAAATATCGGGTTCGATGTGAACGGCGCAAGCAAATCCTAATCGTGCAGCCATTCCCGAACTATAAGTTTGAACTGGCGCATCAATTGCATCCGCGATTTCGGCAAATTCTACAACTTCATCAAATCTCTTTTCAATTTCGGCGGTAGGTAAACCGAGAATTGACATATTAGCGTAAATGTTTTCTCGTCCTGATAAAATAGGATTAAAACCTGCTCCCAAAGCAATCAAAGGAGCAACTCTACCTTTAACTTTTACGGTTCCAGTATCGGGTTTAATTAAACCGCTAATAATTCGCAATATGGTACTTTTTCCGGCTCCATTAGAACCTACTAAACCAAGGGCTTCACCTCGATGTAATTTAAAGCTAACATTATCAATTGCCCAAAACTCATTTTTACGCAGAGTATCGCTTTTTCTTTTACCACCAGTAACTTCTGAAGCGATGTCTCTTAAACCGTAAAACAAAGAGCGTTTTAAATCCCTACAGAACTTTTTAGAAACATTTTCAATGGAAATAACTGCTTCACGTTCTTCGGGCTGCGTATCATTTTCTTTTACTATTAAACTAGTCATAATTTAAGAACTTACTCTTTCAACCACAAAAGGCATTGCTAAACGAAAACCAACCCAGGTTACAAATAATCCAATTATAGTAATAATACTGACTATCCAAAACCCTACGGGTTCCGATATAATTCCCGTGGTTGCGAGTTCTCGCGTTGTTACGAGTAAAGGAGTAACGGGATTTAGCTTTACTATGTCGCCGAAAATTCCTTCCGTAGGAACTGGATAAACTACAGGAGTTAGAAACAGCCAAAAACTCGTTAATAAAGTCAATCCTTTTGATACATCTTGATATAAAACTCCTAAAGGTGATAGTAAAACACCGATAAAGGTACCCAAGAAAATTAAATGAATTAAAGCTACAGGAGCTAAAATTACCGTCCAACTTACGGGAACGCGAAACCAGATAAATAAGCCTGTAATTAAAATTAGCTTAATAGCAAAATTAAAAAAGACTTCGCCTAATTTTGCTAATATCAACGCTTCTCTGGGAAAGTTAACTCTTGCTAACATCGGTTTAGCTTCGGTTACAGCTTTTACCGGACCATTTATTGCTTCTACAAAGGTTTGCCACAAAGCGGTGCTAAACATGACATAGGCTGCATAAGGTAGATCGGTTTGTCCAATGTTAATCACCTTAGCTTGACTGGCAAGAGTGAATCCAGCAGCCATGACTATTGGCGGTACAAAAGCCCAAATGACACCTAAAAATGACTGACGATATTGAGCGCTAATATCCCTTACCAACAGCCTCCAAGCGAGTTCGCGAGAGCTTAGCAAGTCCAACCACATTTGTTTGAATAATCTGGAAGGATGTCTAAGTAAGCTTTCTGGGGTATAAATCGCTTCGTATGGTTGATGTTTGCTAAATGTATTTTTTTTCAGTTTTCTTTTCAATCTTTTTCACCCTTAGTTTTAAAGTTTTTCAAATCAAGTTTCTCGGAACCTCACCCCCTTCCCCTCTCCTTAGTAAGGAGAGGGGTGTCCGGAGGACGCGGGGTGAGGTTAATTAACCTTGCGATGATGCTGTAACCGCATTAGGTGGTTGAGTGGGGGGGTTTTGATTGGAATTATTTTGTAGGTGTTTCTTAGCGTAGCTGCTGGTAATGTAGTGATTGAGCAATCTATCTGCTTTACCAACTAATTTACCGGCTACTTTAGATAAGAAACGATTCCCGAAGCTAAGTTTTTGGCAGATAGGCTCGATAATAGTCATCTTTCTGCGCCATCCCAACCGCTTGTATTTATTTTGGAAATACTTGTCTTCGCTCAGATTCCACTTTTCGCGCAATCTTTTCAAACTAGCCATTTCCCAACCGTCGCTCCAACGCAACATATAATACCCGATATCCGACCATTCTAAAGGTGGCCCCGGTACGTAGGTTACTAAAGAATCGGGTTCTAAATAAATAGTACCGCCAGCTTCGGCTACCAAAATGCACAAATCTACGTGTTCTTTGGTATTTAGTAAACCTTCATCAAGCAAACCGATTTTATCGAAGATTTCTGTGCGTACCATCATGCAGTGAAATTCCGCCAATCCGGTTTCTCCACGCTGCAACTTAGGACGCACATCTGCAACTTTTCGTCCTTGCTTGAAAATCTTTTCAATAAACCGTCTTCTCGTGGTGTCGTTTTTGGTTTCTACTTTGATTCCAGATTCACCACCAGCGCAGTGTACTTCTTCGTGTAGGGGTAAATATTGACACACGAGGGGACTAACTACGGTTGCATTGGTTTCTTCAGCGCAATCCACCGCAGCTTTTAGCCAACCGGGTGTTACCACTACATCGTTATCAATGAACACTACATACTTGGTATCAACTTTTCGCAAACCAAGATTTCTGGCGTGGTTAGGAGAAAGATAATGTGCGGTACGAATTACTTGAAATTGCTTTTCGGCTGCTTGAGTTTCCAGATATTTCTTAATATGAGAAGGCGAACCACCATCAACATAAATTAACTTGAAAGGTAGCTGCGTATGCTCGTAAATGCTTTCTAAAGATTCGCGAGTATAGCTAAAACGTTCTCGTGGTGCAACAATGATAGTTACTTCAGGTTTGGAGTTCATACTTTTAATCCTCGAATTTGATATTTGTTTAGGAAAGGGAACGGGGGAACAGAAAGTTTTTTTTATATGTATTTGGGAC
Source organism: Calothrix sp. CCY 0018 (assembly GCF_963920925.1). Classification (NCBI taxonomy): domain Bacteria; kingdom Bacillati; phylum Cyanobacteriota; class Cyanophyceae; order Nostocales; family Calotrichaceae; genus Calothrix; species Calothrix sp. CCY 0018. Next base: position 194,747 of record NZ_CAWUDI010000003.1, read on the forward strand.
TTGCAGAAGGAAGGGGATTTTTTTTATCTTTTGAATACAAATCATTACCCGATACCTGTTTATACATTGCTACTAACTCGGAATTAAGTTTATTCGTATCATAATTATTTTCTACTTTTTTGCGACCTGATAAACCCATTTGTGGCCAAATTTCGGGATGCTCTATTAAATAAATTAATTTCTGAGCAATAGCTTTGTGATCTCGTTCGGGAACCAAGAATCCACAAATCCCATCTTCAACTAATTCGGGAATGCCACCGTGGAGGGTACCGATAACTGGTAAACCCATAGCCATTGCCTCTTTCAAGGTATTAACCGGAGCATCTTGATTGCCGTCGCTGGCAGTAACGCTTGGTGCTACAAAGATATGAGTTTCATCAAGAATAGAGATAATTTCTTTTTGATTTCTCCATCCTTTTAAATGAACTTTATCGGCAATGTTCAATTCTTGAATAATTTGCACAAAATGTTCTTTTAATTCCCCATCACCGATAATATTAAATTCAACATTGGGATAAACTTTTGCGACTTCAGCAATTGCCCGAATAGCATATTCTATACCTTTTTTTTCTATTAAACGTCCTGTGGTAGCTATACGAATTAAGCCAGAAGCATCCGGATATCTGGCTTTAAATGTAAACCGACTACAATCTATTCCCGAACCGTGAACGACAATTTTATTTTCATCGCATCCAAGTTGAATTACTCGCTGCCTGAAAAATTCGCAATTAGTATAGAAAAAGTCTCCTTTTTCAAATAGTCCGTCGTAGACATTTTCGCCATACTGATGTAAATACCAACTGATATCGTATCCACGAAAAGTTGTGATCAAGTTTCCTTCAACTGCACCAATCTCGCGCAGTACCACACCTTCATAACTGTAAAATCCGAATCTACAAATTGCTTGTCTCCCAAATTGACAGTGAATAATATCGTATTTTGGTGCGTCTAAAAAAGGTAAAGTCGAATAAAACAATCTTAAAGAAGCTGCTCGTTTGCCATACTTAAAAATATTTAGAGAACGCAGTAAAACTAATGGAGCCTGAGAAAAGTTTGTTGCAAACAAATATAGAGCGTAAAAAAAACGAGCTAAATAGTTTTGAGGAATTGCAGGCAAGTAGCGCGTGCATTCAACTAATTTATATTTTTCTACATCTGGATGCGGCTTATTACCGTCAGCCTGCCTCGCATAAATATGTACCTCGTGTCCGCGATCGATCAAACCTGTAACTTGATTGATTACGAATGTCTCTGACAAAATGGGGAATACGTCTACTATAAAAGCAATGTTCATGAATGTAAAAATAGATCAAATTTGATGTGATTTAGATATGCATCAAAGTACTAATATATGCTTGTTAGTGGTTCGCTTATTACAATAATGGTTTTTGTTTTTTATCGCACATCTTTCCGGATAACTTCACCATTTCTTTATTTGCTATCGTTAATAGTCAATTTTATTTAAAGTAGATCTATCGTTACTGAAAGTGGAAATACAGGCGAAAAACTGCTTAAAATCCGTCAAGGCATAATATTAACAGTTTCCAGGCTAAATAATATTTGAAATATTATGTGAAAACAAAATATTCATCTGTATATTGACCTACATCTTTGTGTAATTATACGTCCTGTAAGTTAGAGGTCAAGTTTACCTGTAAAAAATCATACTTAGATAAACTTCTGTTAATTTATTATGTATAGATAATCGAAATCGAAATAATGTATTTTCCGCATAATTTTCACCGAAAGTAAGAAAATTAAAGATATAAAGCTTTGATAATTTAGCGGAAATAACAATTATGTCTTTAACACAAGAGATTCTCTCACAATTACCCGGTGATGTTTTAGGGGGATTGCGCCGTGCGGACAACATATTGACATCTTTAAAATCGGGAAATGCATCCGTACCAATGGTGGTGAAAGAAAATCAACAACCTCTAGGTAATGTCGATTGGGATGTAATTATTTCCGGTGGAACATTAGGTATTTTAATTGGTTGCGCTTTGGTTTCACGAGGTTTAAAAGTTGCACTAATTGAAAGAGGAATTTTACGAGGTAGAGAGCAAGAATGGAACATATCTCGTGACGAATTGCAAGTACTTTTAGAATTAGATTTACTTACGTCTGAAGAAATAGAAAAGGCGATCGCCACCGAATACAATCCAGCCAGAGTAAGTTTCGCTTCAGGTACGGAAGTTTGGGTAGAAAACGTTCTCAATATCGGCGTATATCCGGTTTATTTACTGGAAACTTTGAGACAGCGATTTTTGGAGAGGGGAGGAAAGCTGTTTGAAAACACACCTTTTACCGAAGCGGTTGTACATCCAGATGGAGTGATGGTAAACAACCAATTCAAAAGCAGATTGCTAATTGACGCAATGGGAAATTTTTCTCCCATCAGCCAGCAAATACGTCAAGGAGTCAAACCAGATGCATTATGTATGGTAGTAGGAACTTGTGCTTCGGGTTTTCCGGAAAACTACAGTGGTGACTTGTTGTTATCTTTCACTGAAATAGAAAACCAGTGTCAGTACTTCTGGGAAGCTTTTCCAGCAAAAGACGGTAGAACAACTTATATGTTTACCTATATGGATGCAGATCCACAGCGTATCGGTTTGGAAGCATTTTTTGAAGAATATCTGCGCTTAATGCCACAATATCAAGACGTAGAATTACAGCAGCTTGACTTTAAACGAGCGCTATTTGGTTTCTTTCCTTCCTACCGTCAAAGCCCTTTAAAAACTCCATTTGCTCGCATTTTACCAATAGGTGACAGCAGCGGAAATCAATCTCCTTTAAGTTTTGGTGGTTTCGGTGCGATGATACGAAATCTTAAACGTTTAACTTTGGGAGTTGATGAAGCTTTGCAAACCAACCAATTGTCATCTGCATCGCTATCATTACTGCAACCATATCAACCGAGTTTAACAGTTACTTGGTTATTTCAAAAAGCAATGAGTGTGGATGTAAATCAAAAAATTGAGCCAAATCAAATTAATGAATTGCTATCAGTTGTATTTGCTGAAATGGAAAAATTGGGTGAACCAGTACTCAAACCATTTTTACAAGACGTAGTGCAGTTTTCCGGTTTAACCAAAACGCTTTTCAAAACAAGTTTAGCAAATCCAGGTTTAATTATAAAAATTATTCCTCAAGTTGGGTTAATAACTTTAATAGATTGGATGTGGCATTACATTAATTTAGGTGTTTATTCTGTTCTATTTGCAGGAAGTGGAATGTTAGAACCGTTAATGATAAATCTACCAGAAAATTATCAATATTATTGGCATCGTTGGGTTGATGCTTGGAAATTTGGCTCTGGAAATGACTACGACGAATAAGTTAGGAGTTAGGAGTTAGGAGTTAAGAGTTAGGAGTTTTTACAATTTTGGATTTTGGATTTTAACAACGGATGCTTTTGTTTTGGATTGAAAATATTTTTCAACAATTAGCATACTTATATTTCTCTTCTCACCGTTGCCCGTTCCCTATTCCCTATTCCCTCTTTAAATAATATGCTTAAAAAACAATCTACAGTCAATAAATACTTTTTCGTTTTAACCAATTTGCTGCGAGAAAGACAAACTTTTCTAGAAGAAATTCGCGAAAAAGTTAGACTGCAAACTAAAATTATTTCTTTATTAGTTTGCAGTTCTTTATTTCTTGCAGGCTATGGAGCAATTATCGGTGCTTACCATAGTTGGATGCAGGCTTTATCTTCTGCGGTGAAATTACCGGCGCTTTATTTAATTACATTATTAATTTGTCTGCCGACTTTGTACTTTGCGAATATAATTTTCGGCGATAAAAGGACTTTTGCTCAGTATTTTGCTTTGGTGTTAACAGCAGTTTCAGTCACAAGCGTGCTGCTGTTTAGTTTTGCGCCAATAACTTTATTTTTTATGCTTAGTACTGGTAATTATCAGTTTCTAATTTTGTTAAATGTAATTATTTTCGCAGCAACGGGGTTTATCGGAATTTCTTCTTTATCGAAAGCTGCAAAAGTTATTTTATATCAAGACGGTGAAAATAGTAATACGCGCCGCAAAATTTTACGTTGGTGGCTGTTTTTATATGCTTTTGTCGGCAGTCAATTGGGATGGACTCTTAGACCTTTTTTCGGAACTCCAACATCTCCTTTTACGTTATTTAGAGAAAGGGAAGGGAATTTTTATCTGAGTATTATTCAATCTTTAGCTCACCTTTTAGGATTCAGGTAACAGTGAGCAGTGAACAGTTAACAGTTAGCAGTTTAATTATTCTCCTCCCATCTCCCCCTGTTCCCTGTTCCCTATTCCCCATTCCCTGTATTCATAAAATCAATAAAAAATTCTGAAATAAATAACATAACAATAAATAAAAAAATGAATCAAGAAGATAACGCGCTGGAAAAAAAGACTCAGTTTCAAGGAAGCCAACATTTTAATGTTTTACTTAGCTTGTTGCGCGATCGCCAAGGGTTTTTAGAAGAAATTCGTCAGGAAATTAGATTGCAAAGTAAAACCAATTCACTACTGGTTTGTAGTTCTATTTTCTTTGCAATTTATGGTGGAATTATTGGTGCTTCTCATAGTTGGATGCAGGCATTAACCAGTACTATCAAACTTCCTGCATTCTACTTACTGTCGATCATGATTTGCTTTCCGACTTTATTCTTTTTCAATGTTTTATTCGGTTCCCGGAGTAGTTTAAAACAGCATTTTGTGGTGTTGCTTACGGCTGTATCGGTAATTAGCGTGTTGCTTTTTAGCTTTGCACCAGTGACGTTATTTTTTCTGATCACTACACCAGATTCTTACCAATTTTTCAAAATTCTTAACGTGTTGATTTTTGGAATTACGGGTGCATTTGGAGTTAAATTTCTTTACGACGGAATGCAGCTACTTTCCCAAGAAAATGAAACAGGTAAAGGTACTCGCACTACTATTTTAAGGTCTTGGTTGCTACTTTACGGCTTTGTCGGTATGCAGTTAGGATGGTTTTTAAGACCGTTTTTTGGTGCCCCCGGTACTAAGTTTGAATTGTTTCGCGAAGTACAGGGAAATTTTTATCTTGATATTGTTAAAGCAGTTTCGGAAATTTTGGGGTTTAGGTAAATCAGTTAGCAGTGAGCAGTGAGCAGTTAGGAGTTGAGAATAAAAAATAATACCCTCACCCTGGAAGGGTGGGGCTACACAAACAAAGCCCACCTGCGTGGGCTATTAGCAGTATAAATATTTATAACTCCTAACTTTTTACCCTAATAACTCATCAACTTCAACGCTGAAACCATTCAGCAGTCTTTGAGTATAAACAATATCTCCGGAGCCAAATATCAGTTTTTGATTTTCGGTAATAATAATAATCCAGCGATTTTCGGGGAAAATTAACCAAACTTCTTCGCTTCCGGAACGTAAGTACTCGTGAGACTTGGCAATTAATTCTTCGGCTAAGTCGGCAGGAGAAGCTACTTCGGCGATTAATGGAAAACTTTGGGGAAATACTTCTAAATCGCCGAAATGCTCTGCTAACTGCGGCGTGATGTATGCAACGTCTGGCGATCGCCCTTGAATTTTTGTGCGGCAAGGTACGTGATTGTACACTTCTCCACCTTGTCCGCTGTTATCTTTGTAACTCCTCCAATGATAGTAAAGATTGCCTAAAATCCTTCTTTGTTTGAGCGTTAAAGCCTTTTGCTCGCCAAATTCTTCATTTACCCATTCGATTTCATAAGCTTCATCAGCTTCTTCGTATGTGTCGTTAATGTTATCGAAAGGTTCTGCTTTATCTCCAGAGTTTTGCATCCAATCTACTTCTAAAATATCTTCTGAAATTTCTGCATCTTTAAGCGGGTTATTTATCCATTCTTCTAATGAAAAACTGGATGGAACTGCTGTAGAATCTTTCATTTACTTCTCCTCCGTCACCAATGAATCTGTTTTTTGTTTTTCTATAAACACACCCTACAGTCAGGAATTTTTCAATATTTATAGCGGCTAAAAGCTCGTTTTCAAAATTAAGCTTTAGTAGATTTTTCGGCAATATTTATGCATAAATATCTACCGTTACCACTATTAATATGATACGGTTGAAAATTTATATAACCCGGAAGAAGTTTATTTAATATCTGTGTAATTTCTCACAGTGGATTTTTGAAACGAAACCCATTTAATTCGAGTGGTTTATCAAACAAAAAATGAGGGTAGGGAGGGGGAAGAGGGGGAAGAAACGAATTTTTGGTGTTTACAATAAACTATTAGAATTAATGTGGTCAAGTATTAAAGGATGGGCGGAAAAGTATTATGTTTTACTTCGGGCACCTTGGAAACCTAACCCCCCTGCCCCCCTTCCCTATGAGGGAATGGGGGTAATAAGCCTTTCTCCTTCTAGGAGAGAGGTTCCGAGTATAGTTATTGACTTTTCAAACATCCTTTTATGACTATTTTTATTATTTATAGTTCCCAACCTAAAAAAATGTAGAGACGTAGCACTGCTACGTCTCCAAAATGTTGCGTAAAAACGAATATCTTACTACTTACTACTTACTGCTTTATCTGACTAAATCCCCAATCCAACCATTGAGTTAAAGCTTCCATATCCTTGGATTCCACCGTCGCACCACCCCAAATACGCAACCCTGGAGGTGCATCGCGGTAGGAACCAATATCGTAAGCAACTTCTTCTTTAGCCATCAAAGATACTAACTCTTTGGCTTTAGCTGCTTGCTCCTCTTTAGATAAAGATTGATACCATTTATCGGTAATCTTGAAACAGATAGAAGTATTGGAACGAATCGATTTTTCTTCTACTAGAAAATCAATCCAGTCAGATTTAGCAACCCAATCTTCTAAAACTTGTAAATTATTATTAGAACGTTCAATTAATTTTGATAAACCGCCGATAGATTTAGCCCATTTCAAACCATCGATCGCATCTTCAACACACAACATTGATGGTGTATTAATTGTCGAACCTTCAAAGATTCCTTCAATAAGTTTACCGCCTTTTGTTAAGCGAAAAATCTTTGGTAAAGGTCTATCGGGAGTATAGCTTTCTAATCTTTCAACCGCTCTTGGTGATAAAACAATTACACCATGCGCCGCTTCCCCACCCATGACTTTCTGCCAAGAATAAGTCAAAACATCGATTTTCTGCCAAGGAATTTCCATCGCAAAAGCGGCGGAAGTGGCATCACAAATTGTTAATCCCTGACGGTTATCTTTTATCCAATCGCCATTAGGAACTTTAACGCCAGAAGTTGTACCGTTCCAGGTGAATACTACATCGCGATCGGTGTCAACTGCTGAAAGATCGGGAATTTGCCCGTAATCAGCTTCATAAGTATTGATATCTTCGAGCTTCAACTGCTTGAGGGCATCAGTCACCCAGCCTTTACCAAAACTTTCCCAAGCTACAACATCAACACCGCGCTCTCCTAACATAGTCCACATCGCCATTTCCACCGCGCCGGTATCGGATGCAGGGACAATACCCAATCGATAATCGCTAGGAATTTGCAGGATTTCCTTAGATAGCTCGATCGCTTCCGCTAACTTTGCCTTACCTAACTTAGAACGGTGCGATCGCCCGACAGTTGCATCATTTAAAGCTGATAAAGTCCAGCCAGGACGTTTAGAACATGGCCCCGAAGAGAAATTAGGATTTTGAGGACGAATGCTTGGCTTTTGCGCCGATTTTTGTTGTGTTTGCATCGATTTGACAGGGAATATTGAACAGAAAAGTGTGATGCTAAATCGTAATTTATTCGCTCATAATAGCGGATTGTGGGTTATTTAGTGAATGAATAATTTTTATGAATTTGGCGTTGGGGTTGGGGTTGGGATTTGACGGGTGGATATGTGGCGATTTGATACCTGGCGATTTAAATCGCGGCTACACAGACGAAACCTGCCTCCGCAGGTTTATGAAGTAGTAGGTTGGGTTAGACGCACGACAATATTTAATGATTAACCAATAATTTATATTGCGTCGTAACCCAACACCAGTATTTTAATTTCATACGCAATTACCAACACAGATTTATGAATGAAGCGAATTGTTTCGTTAGATGTTTAATATTTATTTTAATTTGAATTATTTCGTTGAGTTTTCCAGATTGTGTTGGGTTGAACGGAGTGAAACCCAACCTACGAACTAAACTCATTTAGTCCAAATTATTGCCTTGAAATCAATTTCAAGAAACCAATAACAAAGTTAAATTCACAATTTGTACCAATGTCGTTAGCCCGATAACCCACACCTTGAAATAAATTTCAAGGCTAATATACAAAGTGTGTTTAAACGCACTAAAAGCCTCTGCCAGTCGTCTTTAGACGACTTTGTTTGTGAGCCTGGGAATTTATTCCAAGGCGGTGTTGAGAATGGTGCAAGATGTAAGATTTATCAGACTTTGTTTATTAGCCTGGAGAGCAGTGCGTTGCCGGGGTACAAAGCGGTTGTAGCAACTGCGGAGAATTTATTCCAAGGCGGGTATGAATGCCCAGCAAGATATTTATCTAAAATCCGGAATATTCACGATAAGCTTGTATGAAACCTCAGTGCAATCACTTAATATATTTTTGCATTAGTGTCTCAATTACAAAGCTATGCCACCAGACTACTCCGGACAAAATCTACGCGGACGCTCTTTTAAAGGTCAAAATTTAGAAGGTGCGAACTTCAGCCATGCAGATATTAGAAGTACAAACTTTACTGGTGCTAACCTGCGAGGAGCTAATTTTACTGGTACGAAAGCTGGTTTACAAAAGCGTTGGGCATTGCTGCTGGTTGTACTTTCTTGGCTACTGTCGGGAATATCGGGTTTTCTATCCCTATTTAATGGAGCTTTAATATCCTACATATTTGATTCTTCTCAATCTTTTGACAACAAAGTTGCAGGCTGGGTAGCACTGATTGTAACGATTATTGTATATATCGTTATTATCCGCCAAGGAATATCAGTAAGTCTCGCCGTAGCCGGAGCCGTAGCCTTCGCCGTAGCCTTCGCCGGAGCCTTCGCCGTAGCCGGAGCCTTCGCCGTAGCCGTAGCCGGAGCCGTAGCCGTAGCCGTAGCCGGAGCCGTAGCCGGAGCCGTAGCCGGAGCCGTAGCCGTAGCCGGAGCCGTAGCCGGAGCCGTAGCCGGAGCCGGAGCCGTAGCCGGAGCCGTAGCCGGAGCCGTAGCCGGAGCCGTAGCCGGAGCCGTAGCCGTAGCCGTAGCCGTAGCCGTAGCCGTAGCCGTAGCCGTAGCCGGAGCCGTAAGTGCTTACATAGCTTGGCGAGCAATGAAGGGAGATGAAAAATATGCTTTATTACGAAATGCAGCAGTTGCTTTTGCTGCTATTGGAGGTACGAGTTTTCGCGGTGCCGATTTAACCGATGCTAATTTCACTGCTGCTAAACTCAAAAGTACAGATATTAGAACAGCTAAACTGATTCGTACCTGTTTCCAGAAGACTAAATTACTCGATCGAGTACGTCCCGGTACTTCTTATTTACAACATTCTCAGATACGACAATTAATTTTAACAGGGCAAGGGCAAGATACAAATTTTGACCGTTTTGACTTACGAGGAATTAATTTAAAAAACTCTTTATTAACAGATGCAAGTTTCATCGGTACAGATTTAAGCGAAGCTTGTTTGCAAGATGCGGATTTATCCAGAGCTATATTAAAACAAACACAATTAGATAATACCGATTTAACCGGAGCAACGCTTACAGGGGCATATATTGAAGATTGGAATATTACCCATGAAACTAACTTTCGCGGGGTAAAGTGCGAGTACGTGTATATGCGCTTTCCCACCAAAGAAAATCCCAATCCCTTACGCAAACCAGATAACAATGCCGAAGTTTTTACAGATGGAGATTTTGGTGATTTTATCCAGCCAATATTTGACACTCTCGATCTTTATCATAACCAAGGTGTTGACCCCCGCGCAATGGCAGCTGCATTCAAAGAAATAGCTGAGAACAATCCAAATGCAGAACTTGAAATAGTAGCAATAGAAAGACGGGGAGAAGATAAAATACTTATCCGTGCAAAAACAGCAATAAGTGCTAATAAATCTGAATTAAGTAAAGATTATTTCATCAACTATAATCAATTAAAAGCATTAGCAGAAAAAGATTTCAAAGCTTTGATAGCACAGAAAGATAATAGCATTCGTAGATTAGAAAATATGATAGCGACGGCTTTAGAACGACCTAGTTTTTATCTCAAACAAGGGGATACAATTCGCAATATCAACATGGATACTGGTAACTACAACGAAGGCATTGAAGGCGATTATAACCAAAATAGTGGAATTTCTCAAAGCATGAGTGGTGGTACTATGCACGGTGGTATGCAAGCTGCTACTGGAGACAATAGCAATCAGCAAATGGAAAATAATGTTAACCAAGCTGATGACAAATAAGTAGGTAAACAAAAATATTTTCCGTCATTGCGAGTTAAACTAAGTGAAAGGAAGCAAGCGCAAGACTCTGGGATTGCTTCGTTCCTCGCAATGACAAACTACAAAGCTTTAAACACACGCCATTAATTTCATAGCCCACGCAGGTGGGCTTTGTTCTTATAGCCCCACCCTTCGAGGGTGCGGGCTTTTGTATGATGAAGATTTATTTTAATTCTAATCAATTCCAAAAAAATGACTAATACACTTGCAATCGAAGTTAATAATCTGTCAAAAAGTTTCAAAGGGAAACCCGCACTTGAAAAGGTATCTTGTACTATCTTTCAAGGTGAAATGGTTGCTCTTGTAGGTGCTTCTGGTTCTGGTAAATCTACATTATTACGTCATTTGAATGGTTTACATAGTGGAGATTCTGGAAGCGTTAATATCTTTGGCACTGCTCTACAAACCGATGGAAAAAATCATTCAAAAATTAGATATTTAAGAAGTCAAATTGGCTGTATTTTTCAGCAATTCAATTTGGTAAATCGCTTAACAGTTATCGAAAATGTTTTGGTTGGAAATCTGTCGCGATTATCTGTATTTAGTTCAATATTTCATTTATTTAGCAAAGAAGAAAAACTGCAAGCACTCGCAGCCCTCGAACGAGTTGGCATCCTCGAACAAGCCTACAAACGGGCTTCCATGCTATCGGGAGGGCAACAACAAAGAGTGGCGATCGCCCGCTGTTTGGTGCAGGGTGCAAAAATTATTCTTGCTGATGAACCCATTGCTTCTTTAGATCCCGAATCTTCCCGCAAGGTGATGGAATTGCTGGTTGAATTAAATCAACAAAGCGGAATTACAGTAGTAACTTCTTTACATCAAATCCAAGTAGTACGTAGCTATTACAATCGTGTAATTGCCCTACGAACTGGTAAAGTAATGTTTGATGGTGCAACTGTAGAACTAAATGATGCCAAACTCAAAGAAATTTATGGTGCAGCAGCAGATGAGCTTGTGATGAGAGGACATAGCGATTTTACGTAATTTTAGTTCTAAGTTTTGTCCTAATTAAACATTTTTATTACCGAAAATATTCCCAATTTATAATAATCACAATGAAAAGACGTTCTTTTATTCAACGTATTAGTTTATTCGCACTGGCTTTGACAGGTACTTTAGTTGTCGCTGCTTGCAATGCTTCTCAAGGTAGCGATAAGAATTTAGATGTCAGCGAAATTAAATTTGGCATTGTTTCAATGGAATCCCAAGCTAATCAAAAGCCAGCATGGGAACCTTTTATCAAGGAAATGGAAAAACAAGTTGGTGTTACCATAAAACCTTACTATGTTACCCAGTATTCCGGTGTAATAGAAGCGATGGCTGCTGGTGACGTGCAAATGGCTTGGTACGGTGGTAAATCTTACATTGAAGCTGCACAAAGATCCAACGCTGAAGTATTTGCTCAGACTATCAACCATGATGGAACTACGGGTTACACCTCTCACCTAATTGTTAACAAAGACAATCCCATCGCTGCACAAGCCAAAGCATTAGGCAAAAACAAAGGTGATGAGTATGTAATCGAGAATTCTAAAAACCTCACCTTTGCATTTAACGATCCAAACTCCACTTCTGGTTTCTTAGTTCCCAGCTACTATATATTTGCTAAAAATCAAATTAATCCCAAAGAAGCTTTTAAACGTTTAATATTTGCAGGTAGTCACGAAGCAACCGCTTTAGCCGTAGCCAACAATCAGATAGACGTTGCCACCAACAACAGCGAATCATTATCTCGTTTAGAAGGAATCAACCCCGAAGCCCGTAAGAAAGTAGAAGTAATTTGGACATCAGAACTAATTCCTAGCGATCCGATTGCATATCGCAAAGACTTACCAGAAGACTTAAAAACAAAAATTAAAGACTTTTTCTATAACTATAAAGATGAAAAAGTTCTCAAACCATTAAAGTGGCAGGGATTTGTTGCCGCAGAAGATAAAACTTGGGACACAATCCGCGAGCTAGAAATTTCTAAGAAAAAGATAGAAGTTGAGTCTAACAAGAATTTAAGCGAAGCAGATAAGAAAAAGCAACTTGATGAACTTGATAAAGAGCTAAAGGGAATTAAGAAGTAATTGGTAATGGGTTCGTAGTAGCGCTTCAGCGCATCTGAAATCCGGATGCGCTGAAGCGCTACTACAAACAAAAGAACCTTGCAACAAGAAAACACAAAAAATGAACCTAAAAAAACCAGCTTCAACTATTCCTAAAAACATCAATATTTCTCCTGCTGTAACAGCAGTATTAGAACAAGAAGCAAAGCTAGTTACCAATACCAGAATTTTCTTTTTAATAATTAGTATCGTAATTTTAATATTATCCGCCATCCAAAGCGAAATCAATTTTTTCTTATTTCTCGATCCAGAACGGATTAATAGAATAGCCAACTACATCCCACAATATTTTCCCCCAGACTTTACCGATTGGAAATATTATTTAATAGATACACTTATCACTATAGCAATGGGAATTTGGGGAACTTTATTAGCAGCCATCGCAGCAATTCCTCTTTCAATTTTGGCATCAAATAATGTTTCCCCTGTCTGGATAGTTCAACCAACGCGCCGTCTTTTAGATGCGATGCGTGCTATTGACGAATTAGTATTTGCTCTAATATTTATAGTCGCCGTCGGTTTGGGCCCTTTTGCGGGCGTTTTAGCGTTGTTTTTCCATACTGCTGGAACTTTAGGTAAACTATTTTCCGAAGCAGTTGAAGCAATCGAACCCGCTCCCGTAGAAGGAATTCGCGCTACAGGTGCGAGTAAATTGCAAGAAGTTATTTACGGCATTATTCCTCAAGTTATTCCTTTGTGGACTTCCTTTACTTTGTATCGTTTTGAAGCCAATGTGCGCTCCGCTTCTGTATTAGGAATTATCGGCGCTGGAGGTATTGGTTTTTCTTTATATCAAAGCTTTGGATCTTTTGAATATCAGAAAGTCTGTGCGATTTTAATTATTTTAATATTAGCGACAAGTATTATTGATTTTGTTTCTGCAAGAATTAGGAATTGGTTGGTTTGATCGCAATTTGGAATATTTATTTGTAAAAATATATTGTCACTGCCGTCAACGCACAAAATGTCTAACTATTGCATAAGGATGTCTGTCTGTGACAGGGTGAGGTAAAATTTGTATTCTACTCAAGTGAAAACATCTATACTTTATCTAAATAAAAACTTGGTGGTAAATTATGCAGCAAGCAAAAAGCGAAGTACTAATTTTAGAAGATGGACAAACTCCACCACCACAAACCCAAATTCCAGTAAGAAAGCCGCAGTGGTACGATACTTTTAGATATATTGCTAATCCCGATAAATTTTGTCGTCACAATCTCGAAAAGTACGGAGCAATTTTTAATACTGGTGTTTTCGGCGGTACAACTATTTTTGTGGGTGAGTCAAAAGCCATTCAGATGGTATTTAATGGCGATTCGCAGTATACAGAAATTGCCTTACCACCTACCACAATGGATATGTTCGGCGAGTACAGTTTATTTCAACGTCCAGATTTACATCGTCAGCGTAAAAGTGCTTTGCAACCTGGTTTAAATGGACGTTTATTAGAAGGGTACATCCCACATATTAATCATGTAATTAAAAAGGGCTTAGAAAAATGGAATACTCCCGGAAAAATTGCTGTTTATCCAGAAGTCGAAAAAATCTGTTTTGATGTACTAACTCCTTTACTATGGGGAGTAAAATTAGATGATAATCATCCCGAAAGTTTTGCCGGTTTACCTGTAGGAAATAAAGCGCAAGTCAAAGCTTTATATAAAACTTATTTTGATGGATTTTATGGTTTATTAAAATGGAAATCGCCTTTAACAGCTTACGGTAGAGGAATCAAAGCACGTGCAAAGTTAATCGAATTTATGCGTGCGGTGATTCAGCGAAGAAAAAAGGAAGAAATAAATCCTACATCTGATTTTTTGGCAATGATGCTAGCTAGTCAGCAGGAAAATCTTGAAGGTGTTTTTAGCGATGCTTTGATAGAAAACCAATGTCTTTTGCAGTTATGGGCTTCTCACTACGAAATTTCTGGTTTAGTTTCTTCCCTGATTTATCAGTTGGGAAAATACCCGCAGTTTGTTAAGAAGTTACGTCAAGAACAAGCTGAATTAATTCCAGAAATAGATATGTTTTCGCAAGACTTGCTCAAGCAAATGGAATTTATGGAAGCAACTATCAAGGAAACTCTAAGAACTTTACCACCTAGTTCTACCGCGAACCGTCGCTTGACGAAATCAGTAGTTGTGGATGGAATACTTTACAAAAAAGGTTTTACTATAATTGCCGAACCGCGACTAGCTCATATAATGGAAGAACATTTTGCAGAGCCAGATAAATTCGATCCAGAACGCTTTTTAGCACCTCGCAATGAAGGTAAAATGTACGAATTTATTCCTTTTGGCGGAGGCGTACACGCTTGTTTAGGGGCACAGATGGCAATGCTTGTAACAAAGATTTTTGCTTCTCATTTACTAAATCGATTTGATTGGGAATCAACACAAGAGGCTTCGTTTGTACAGTTTCCTTTAAAAAAATTAAAAGATAATTATCAAATTAATTTGCTTTCATCAAAGTATTAATATCAATTAAGTTTATTGCAGTTGATTTTTAATCCAAGCAACTGACTTGAGATTAATCTTAATTTTAGAAAACTTGAGTAATTTTAACGCCCATAATACTTAATGTCGGATTTTGCTTGGGTAAGGGTACAAATGTTGGGTTGCACTGTCACTTTACCCAACCTACGAATTACTAAAAATCAAGATTATTCGCGCCATAACACACCCTACAAATTGATAATTGATAGTTGATAATTGAACATTGTTAACCGTCAATCCCACCAATCACAAACGCCGCCCAATAATAAGGATGATTGTATAATTTTGTGTCGGCTTCTATTTGACTTGTTCTATATAATTGTGTCGCTAATTGAGCTTTCATTCTCAATCCTTCGGGGGGAAGTTGATTGAGCAGGCTTTCGTACCATTTTGTTAACTCTCCTGCTGTCAATTCTCTCAACCATTCAACGGCTTCTGCTAAGGCAAATACTGGTGTTTGAGATTGCAGTCTGCGATAAAACTCGATCGTTACTAAAGCGTTGGCAGTTGATTCTACTCTCCACAAAGTATTTACTACGTTACTAACTCCCTGACTCAACAAAGCGCTGGTTAAACCGGCGTATTCGGTAGCGATTTTTTGCTTGTTTGCAGTAATTTCGCTGGCTGAGAGGGCAAATAAGTCGTAACCGTTGAGAGGTTTTGTACAAATTTCTTCTAAAGTGATTTTATCTTCCCCTGCTAATAAGATTTCTGATATTGAAGGATTTACTTTAATGTCAGATGCATAACCGTAAAAATTAAATATATTGTAGTTTCCTATTAAAGCATTTTCTACTTCTGATTTCGTTGCTTTCGATCCCTGAATGCGACGGGGATTATCAAACATTTGACTGATAGCTAAAGCTGCTAATTTAGCTGATTTAAAAGGAGGATAATCTTTTGTATCGGGATGTTCGACACTAAGTAGTTTTAATGAAGATTTATTTGCAGAGGATTTTTTCTGTTGAAGATTTAATCCTATTTGCAGGCTGGGTAAATAGCTGATAGCAAATTTTGAGGAAAATAATCCGTGCAAGGGTAATTTATGTAAATCGCGGTGGGGAATTAAAATCAGATTTGTGATTCCTTGCAGTTCCTGCTCTATGCTGCTGATACTCAGTATTTCTCTGAGCCTCCCCAGCCGCTGTTCCATATCCCCACGCCAAGAATGATCGATTTTACTTTGTTTATTCCTGGTTTCGCTGCGATAGTCGCCGTATTCGCGATTCCAATCTTCTAACCAGTCTTCAAATGCTACTAAACGATTTACTGCTTCGGGTAAAGGAAACTCGTTAGGCGCTACATTCAGCACTGGTGTAAATACTGGAATGGGTTCTGGCGCATTGGGTTTGATAATGAAGGTGCGTAAGCTCGATGGGCTGAGATGCCAGTAAATTGCGGCGGTTGTGGGATTGAGTAACTGTAAAATCGAACTGTAATTTGGCGAATAAATTTGATCCGTCCAACCGTAGAGCAGCCAAGTCAAACAAGCATTTTTACCATGTTCGGCGATTTCTAAGCCTTGGACTATTTCACCGTACTGGATGGCAATTTCAACTGCTAGCTGTTCAAAAGCAATATTTTTCAAAGTTAATTGCTTTCTACTTTCATCGCTGCGATTTGCTTGGGTTAATAATTCTTGCAAGAAATCGGTGCTGTATTGATGCAACTCCTGCGCTTGTGCAGTTTCCGTCAAACCAACCAGAACTTTGATGAAGTGTTGCAATACTTCTAAATGTAAATCGGGGAAATCATCTGCGGTAATCGTCGCGAATGCTTGATTGTATTCATCTACCGCTTGATACCAATAGTCGCGGGGTAATAAATATCTCTTACCAATGTCGTAATAACAATTACCGATCGCTAAATGCAGTCTACCCCAACCTTCTGGCTGGGTATCGTCACCAACATATTTTAAAGCTTCTAAATAGCTGGTTAATTTACCTTCTTCACCCCGTGCATTCAAAGCAGAGTTTGTTTGAGCAACTGGACTAGATAAACTCAACTCGTGATCAAAATACTGGGATTTTTCTGCTGCACTACCTCTACCGAGCCAAGCTTCCCAATAATCAGCTTTAATTTGTAGCGCGCGATCGTAACAAAGAATAGCTTGTTCGTATTGCTCTAAATAGAACAGCACAACGGCTCGGTTGTACCAAGCGAGGTGGAAGTTAGGTTCAATTTCTAAAGTTTTATCGTAAGATGCAACCGCTTCTTCTCTACGTCCCAAATTATCAAAAGCTACAGCCCGGTTAAACCAAGTTAAGTAGAAATCCGGTCTAAGTCCTAAAGCTTTATCCCAAGAAATAATAGCCTGTGCCCATTCTCCCAATTGTCCCTGGGCTACACCTCTATCAACCCAAGCATCGTGTAAAAACGGTTCGATTTCCAGAGCTTTATCGTAAGAATCAATCGCATCTACATATCGGGCATCCCCAGATAAAGCGACACCTCGGTAATACCAATTTTCCGGATCTAGAGGTTCCAATTCTAACGACTTATCGTAACTAAAGATAGCTTCATCTAAACGCCCTAACTTCAGTAACGCCAAACCATTACTAGACCAAGCTTCCTGGTAATTGGGTCGAATTTCAAGTGCTGTATTAAAAGAAATAATAGCATCTTCTAAAAATCCCAATTCACCTAAAGCTCTACCCCGGTTGTACCATCCTTTATAAAAATCGTTTTTAATTTCAATCGCTTTGTCATAAGAGGCGATCGCACCTTCTAAATCTCCCAAATGGAACAGCGTCAAACCTCGGTTAAACCAATATTCGTGTATGTCTGGCTTGGTTTGTACCGCTTTTTCGTACAGTTCAACGGCAGCTTCCAGATTACCGGCTCTAGCTTGGGCAAGCCCTTGGTAATACCATGCTTCAGCTTGTTGGGCAACTGTATCGTTATCAATAGGTATGCCATTGACAACTAAAGCTGAAGATTTTTGTTCTCCTAATCCAGAAGCAAGCTGACGAACTAAACTTGCACTTTCATCCAACTTTATCAACAAATCGTTTACAGTCGTTGCTGGAACTGATTCTTCTGAAGCTTTTGGTTGCTCGAATATTTCTATTTCTTGTTCATCTTCTACTTCCGAAGCTAAATCCAATAAAGCATTAAAGGTTTGATCGGATTCTTCATCTTCAACCGAATCTTCAGTAGGATCTTCAATCGGTACAAAACTTGTATTTATAGGTTCGCCAACTTCGGGAATATAATCTTGGCTTGGTACTTCAACTCTCTCCGAGGTATCCTGCGGCGGATAATCCCATACCACGCTCAAATCGTTGATAAATTCCTGTTCGTGAGCATTAACAGTTTCGTCTTCGACAAGTTGTGTTTCCTCCCATAACAATTCTCCTAAATTGCGTACCAAATCTTGTCCGGGGGTGGCTTGTTCGGTTACTTCATGTATTTCAGCTTCTTCAACGAAATCTTCTTCTAAATCTTCTTCCTGTTCAAATACAATTTCTTCTCCAGTGTAAGAATTGGATACTTGTCCATTAGTACTTTCAAACGTTACAGCTTCTTCTAACTGTTCTTCTTCTAAATCTTCTTCGTACTCAAATACCTGTTCGTATAAACTGTAGGATAATTCTTCTTCTAATGCTGCGTTATTAGTATTTGACAGCGCTTCCGTTGCTTCTTCGTACTCAAATACTTCTTCGTATAAGCGATCGGGAAACTGTTCTAGAGATGCCGGTATATTATTTTCTGGGGCAATTGTGGTTTCAGATGGTTCGTAATCTTCCCATAATAATTCCCCAAATTCTTTAATCAACTCTTGCCCAGGAGATTCTGCGAACGAATTTGGGATCTCGAATTCACCATCCACCGCAATTGATTCAATTATCGGTTCCTCTTCACGATCAACCCCAAATGGTTTAATAATAAATTCTTCCGATACCGGCGAGGCAGGAGTTAGCCCTTCAGACTCAGTAGAAATCGGAATCGAATACACTGGTTGCTGCTTTGAATTGCGAGTTAATAGCTGCACCCCAATATCGTAAGCAGCATCTCCTATTTCTCCAATTTCGAGTTCCCCCAATTCCACCATTCTCGAAGCCAACTCGTAATTCGGAGCCGACGAAGCTAATACTTTGTTACCAAAGTGGCCCAACCACTCCAACCAACGCTTCGGAGAAACCCGATGTTCGATATTTTGCAGCCACCTTTGCGCCCAATGTTGTCCTCGCGCTTGATGTACACCTTCAAGAAGTTGGGTAAACAAAAATTCCAGATCCGAATTTGTCAGTTCTGGCAACTCCCTAACGGCGTGCATCCCCTTCTCTTTCATAGAAGGAGCCTGCTTACCACCAAAAATATCCTGGATAAACTTTATGAACCTCTGCACTAGCCGCCTGAGCATCTGCTGCATTGTAAAATATAGTTCACATCGAATTTTAACGAGCGCAATGTAAAAAAAGAATAATTACGTAATAGGCTACCAAAGTATGTGAACTTTTCTACAAATGCAGCCAATTACGTTCGTAAAAAGTCAACACTATAATAAATTAAGGCTGATTTTTAGCAACGCTCGGTAAAATATCAATTTGTGGAATTAGAAGTAACATTGTCACTTCTGAGATAACTTAACAAAATTTCCGGAAAATAACTTGCTAGACAAGATACCCTTTGGGAACAAAATAAAACGACCCAAAAATTCTGTATACATAACAACAATATTGATCGTTAAAGCACTCAAACTTTACAATATATTAAGGTACCATTATCAAATCTTTAGGTCCGATCTAATATTTGTGCGCGCATTATCCAGCGGTATGGTATTGATTAACTAAAGCCTGAACGATAACTTCTGGGTCATCTGTTTCAATTCCCAGTTGTTGGGCAATTTGCGCTCTCAAGTTTACGTCTTCTTGCATCAACTCGATTAACTCTTCGAGAGTAATAGTTTGATATTCCCCTTCTGCATCGCTTTCGGCTTGTTGAGCAGGTGCAGCTTGAACTAAACTTTCTTCACGCACGGCAGGTTCTACTTGAGCATCGGGACCAACGTACTCCCATATAGGTTCTGCTTGGTTGCGCGTTAACAATCGCATCCCGATATCGTAGGCAGCATTGGAAACTTCGCCAACTCCCAACTCTCCTAACTGTACCAGCCGAGAAGCCAACTCATTATTTGGTGTCGGTGCAGCTAACAACTTATCGCCAAATTTTCTTAGCCATTCCACCCAACGCTGTTGAGGAACCCGATGTTCAATATTATCTAACCATTTTTGCGCCCAAGCTTCTCCCCGTGCTTGATGAACACCTTGCAACAGTTCCGCAAACAGAAACTCCAAATCGGTATCATTTAAAGGAGGTGGTGGAGACGAAGCAGAACTATGTGAAGAACTATGCCTAACCGACGAATGTTGTTTTTTACCAAATAGCCCTTGAAAAAACTTTTTGAACCATTGAACCAAGCGTTTTAGCATAAGGGCACCCACAGAGTATTAATTACCATAAGATTGTAGCTACTTGTAACGAATTCTCTCTAAGTATTTGTTTTTTTTAAGATATAAATTTTACCAATCAGTGAACAGTGACCAGTTAGGAGTTAGGAATTATTTCTTCCCCATCTCCCCTTGTCCCCTTGTCCCCTTGTCCCCATCTCCCCATCCCCATTTTATTAAATTACAAATAAACAATTAAAATAGATAAACCCCTAAAAGGGGAAAGCTTTCACAGCGCTGTCTCCTCCATGTCTTACGAACCGCTACATCATAAGTATCGCCCGAAAACTTTTGCCGAATTAGTTGGACAAGAGGCGATCGCCACTACTCTTACTAATGCAATTAATACTCTCAAAATTGCTCCGGCTTATCTATTTACTGGTCCTCGGGGGACGGGTAAAACTTCTAGTGCGCGGATTTTGGCGAAATCGCTTAACTGTGTCAACAGCGATAAGCCTACGCCGCATCCATGTGGAAAGTGTAACGTTTGTCAAGAAATTAGTAAGGGTACCACTTTAGATGTAATTGAAATTGATGCTGCTAGCAATACAGGGGTCGATAATATTCGAGAAATTATCGAAAGAGCGCAATTTGCCCCAGTTCAATGCCGCTACAAGGTTTATGTGGTTGATGAATGTCATATGCTCAGTACTCAAGCGTTCAATGCGCTACTCAAGACACTAGAGGAACCACCCAAACACGTCGTCTTTGTTCTCGCAACAACAGATCCGCAAAGAGTACTAGCAACAATCATTTCGCGCTGCCAAAGGTTTGATTTTAGACGTATCCCCATAGATGCTATGGTGCAGCATTTAAGTGAAATTGCAAAAACTGAAAATATTCATATTACACAAGAAGCCGTTACAATAGTTGCTCAAGTTGCCCAAGGAGGATTGCGAGACGCTGAAAGTCTTTTAGATCAGCTGGGTTTATTACCGGGGGAAGTAACTCCTGAAAAAGTTTGGGATTTAGTAGGTTCGGTAAGCGAACAGGATTTATTAGATTTATTAATAGCAATTGTAGAAGATAACTCCGAAGCCGTAATTGACTGTACCCGCGAAATATTAGACCGTGGTAGAGAACCTTTAATTATTCTGCAAAATCTCGCTTCGTTCTACCGCGATTTACTCATTGCCAAAACTGCACCCAATCGTAATGATTTAGTTGCTTGCACTCAAGGTATGTGGAAAGTACTTATAGATATTGCTCAAAACCTTGAAATAACTATGATTTTGCACGGGCAGCAACATCTACGTACTGCTGAAGTACAAATCAAAAATACCACTCAACCGCGCTTATGGCTGGAAGTAACTTTACTAGGATTATTACCATCAGCAACTATTACTCAAGCACCAGCTATTAGTCATAAACAAAACTTACCCAAAACTCCCCCAAACCCAGCCAAAACAATCGAACGTACCGCTACCACAACCAGAACCGTACAGCAAACACCACCTACAGTTGCACCCTCCGGGTATCTCCCTATGCCCTCCGGGCACGCTCCGCTAACGGGAGACACTGACGCTAACGCCAGTTTGCTTATGCCGGGGAACCCCGAAGTTTCTTTAAGCGGGCGGCAGTCGCTACAACGGGGGGAACCCCCGCAACGCGCTGCCTTGGGAACCCCGCCAACGAACTTCTCTTCGTCCACCGCAACTGGCTCACCATCTCATCCACCCACACAAACAGAAAACGGAACTAAAACACAAGCTGTTTCTCCCCCCTCTACCCCCTCCTCCCCACCTAATCCTTCTCCCCCTCCCTCCCCGCCGACCCAAGCAGCCTCACAAGGCAACCTCAACGAACTTTGGCAGCAGGTACTCGCCAACCTCATACCAGTTTCTCGAAGAGAACTACTGCGTCAAATGTGCCATGTCGTCGAGTTTAACGGTTCTATAGCTCGCGTTGCCGTCAAAGAGAAATGGTATGACAAAGTTAAAGAAGAAAAATCTCAAATTAAAACAGCATTTCAAGTAACTTTCAATAGTGAAATCGAAGTAAATTTAGAAATTGCAAACTCTAATTCTTCTGCGGCAACTCCAACAGTACAGCAACAGCAAAACGTTACACCCACACAAGCAGCACCACAACCAGCACCGCAAACCGCGCCACAACCAGCACCAGAGCCTACCCCACAACCGGCACCACTTCCTACTCCAGAAAAAACGCAACCACCATCATCATCAACCCCAACAGTTCAGCCAGCTGCGGTAAGTAATACCGCTCCCCCTCCCCAAACAACTCGCGCGCGTGCTCAACCAACCCCAATAGCAGAAGATCCAGAAACTTCGGAACTAATGAAAGCCGCTCAGCGTTTAGCAGATGCATTAGACGGAGAGATTATTTCATTACACGAAGAAAATACAGAAATATCCGACGAGCCAATAGACTCATCGGAATTAGAAGAAATTGAAGACGATGATGTTGAGTTTTGACAGTTAGGAGTTAGGAGTTAGGAGTTAGGAGTTAGGAATTCTTTCTCCCCACCTCCCCATCTCCCTATCTCCCCATCTCCCCATCACTCACCTTGACGTAAGGTTTTCACCCACTTCAAGCGCTTGGGAAGTACTGACATCCGAGCGGTGGTGCTGCTTATGACTACTATCCAATGGAACATGAATAAAATGCCCCGCAGGCTTTGTAGCAACAACATCAAATAGGCATAAGTTTTTAAACTTTTATTTTTATGTATCCGTTTAAGACCGGCAAACATTCCTAAAAATGATACTGTTACTGTCATCCCGGTTAATGGACTTAAAATCGGCAGCCGATGACGTGCGATCGCCATTAATAAATCCGGAATTGCTGCGGTGGGAATAATGTACTGAATCAAGACAAAATTGATTAACAGTTCCAAGGTTTTCCACGTACCCATGCGGTTACGAAGAATTAAGTCCCAATAGTCGAGATAGCGCTGATATCCTCCTTCTGCCCAACGATTACGCTGATGCCAAAGAGACATTGCGCTGGTAACGCCTTCTTCTTTAACTACCGGAAAAAATACGCATTCAATGTCCCATTTGTCAAGATGTAGACGGAGCGTTAAATCTAAATCGTCGGTGATAGTTTCTTCATTCCATCCGCCACAACTATATAAAGCTTTACGGCGAACAAATTGACCGTTGCCGCGTAATTCGCCAATACCATTCCTCAAACTTCGCTTTCGTTGGAAAAAGGTATCGACACCCATTTCAGCCATTTGACCTTTTGTCAAAAAATTAGTTGAAGCATTAGCGATTTCTTTTCGCAACTGCACCGCTCCAACATTATCTCGTTGAAACAAAGGTATAGTTCGCAGCAAAATATCGCTAGAAACTTGAGCATCAGCATCAAATACAGCAACGACTTCACCCTTAGTCAGCGGTAGCACTTGGTTTAATGCTCCCGACTTGCCACCGCTCGCTCCAGGTTTTCGTCGGAATACTTTTAAATGTTCGTATTTATCTGCTAGTTCGTATAGCAATTGTGGTGTTTTATCGCTGCTATTATCATCAACTATCCACACTTCATACCCAGACGAAGGGTAATCCAAGTTGCAAAGATTATTTACTAAATTGCTAATGACTAATTCTTCATTTTTTGCTGCAACTAATAAAGACACAAAAGGTAAATCGCCTTCTCTAACTTCATCTCCATGACGAGGTTTGGCAAATACGATTACCAAGGAGTGAAGTCCAACAACGGTAGCTAACCCTAATACAAATAAAGACCCCCAAGAAACTAGGTGCAAAGCAATCGTACCGCTCCAGACCATTGTCAGAACTACAGCAGCTTTGCGCCTACGACCTTGAAACCGGGAAGGAACAGTTAATTCTGGTGATTTTTGTTCTTCTAACTCCTTATTCGCCGACATATCGGCAAACATCGAGTTCAGGGAATCAAGTTCGTTATAATCTTTTTCGGGCCAGGAATTCGCTGGCATAGTTTACTTAATTTGAATGCAATTAATTTTATACAAAAATGCGCTTGATACTGGTTTTGGATAAGGCTACACTTACACCGCGTTCGTTAAACCAATAGCTTAGTTTAAACCTGGTGGCATTTCTCCTTAACCGTTGAACGTCTTGCAATAAAACTGATGAATTTGTCGGGTAATATCGCAATCTTACTAATTGGTTGTCAAGAGTATCTTGTGAAAGCGTAGTTATCGCTTAAAAAATAAGAATGACTGCATTTACTTTACTTAAAAGGAATTGTCCGTCATTTTACCCCAGCTTCATGAGAAATCAATGCAGCCTTATTGTAACCGACATTTTCACATTTCTTAGCTTAATACAGTGACCAGTGAGCAGTTACCAGTGACCAGTTGGGAGTTAAGAGTTCAATATTATCTACCCCTCTACCTCTTCCTCCTCTCTCCTTGTCCCCTTGTCTCCCCATCCCCCCATCTCCCTCTTCCCCCATCTCCCACTCAAATAAATCTGAGTGTAATTTTTACAAATAACTTGGGAATACTATGTATATCTACCAGATTGTAAATTCTCAAGTAAGTTAAGGAATATATTATATGTCAGCATTTGAGCAACTTCAGCCTGCTACTCCTCAACAAGCGAGCGTGTACTTGCCTTACGTTCAAAGTGGTAAGCGGAATTTTCTACCTTATGCTATCGGGCTTTATCGAAAAGGGGTTCTTGAAGGAAATCGTAAAATAGAAAGTAGCGAAAGTATTCCTTTCATAGCGACTTGGAATATTGCCACTCTCCCTTCAGACTTAACTCGTTGTCGAATGCAGTTTGATGGTAATGCCGAACTAAGTTATGAAGTCATGATGGCAAGTTTCGAGTTTATAAATTTTTTAATCGAAATACTTGAAAACTATAAGCGTCAACGCATGACTGATTTCTCTCAATCTTTTTATCGCAAGCTGCTGCGTCTAGAAGATTAATTGTTCTTCAAACATTAGACAGTTACTCGCAGTATAAAAATAACCAGCGATGGGGAAAAGGATTTTATTCTTTTCCTCTAATTTTTATGGAATAGATTTATTACTCAACTATTAACTAATTATAGATAAATTACCAAGAAGGCTTAGTTCGCCTAAAATTAGAGAACGCCCAAACAGTTTTTTTTAGGCTACTAGTAATCAATTGTTCAAATATGGTGCCAAGAGCCAGTTTATTGGCTAATGGTTGAGAAACAAGGGCACTAATCGTTGAAAGTTTTATAAGTTTTATACCGTTGAAATTAGGAGTGCGTGCGTGCCGAAATCCCCTAAGTATTTACTGATTGGGTCAACCGAGGCTTCCAGCGGTAAATCAGCAACTATTTTAGGTTTGTCTAATCAATTACGTCAAGCTGGACTTGATATTGCTTATGGCAAACCTCTTGGTAAGTCTTTGAGAGAATCTGAAGGAAGCTTGATTGAGGAAGATGTTGAATTTATTACCCGAAGCCTCAATCTCCAACCCAACCAAGTTGCACCTACATTACTTGCTTTAAACGAAACTACGCTACAACAACGCCTTTCGGGCAAAGACACAACCGATTATCAGCAGTCCCTTGCAAGTGAATATTTACAAGACAACTTAGGCGATTTAGTTTTGCTTGAAGGCCCAGCTAATTTATCTGAAGGTCATTTATTCGATTTGTCTTTGATGCAAGTCGCTGATGCATTAGATGCTGGGGTTATTCTAGTATTTCGCTATAAATCTTTGCTTTCTATTGAAGCATTATTATTTGCTAAACAGCTGGTTGGGGAACGTTTGATTGGTATTGTCATTAACGATGTGCCAGCAGAGCATTTGCAAGCAGTTAATAATACCATGCGTCCCTTCTTAGAACAGCATGATATACCCGTCTTAGGTATATTGCCCAAAAGCAACTTATTACGCAGTATAACCGTCGGCGAATTAGTTCATCAACTCAATGCTCAAGTTTTATGTCGTGGCGATCGCCTGAATTTATTAGTCGAAAGTCTGGCAATTGGGGCGATGAATGTCAATGCTGCGGTGAAGTATTTTCGCAAACGTCAAAATATGGCAGTAGTTACGGGTGGAGATAGAGTAGAAATTCAGCAGGCTGCTTTGGAAACTTCCACTCAATGCCTGATTCTCACCGGACAATTACCACCTCCATCTTTTATTCTCAATCGTGCTGAAGAATTAGAAGTCCCAATTCTTTCGGTAGATTTAGATACTCTTAGCACTGTAGAAATTATTGAGCGTGCTTTCGGTCAAGTTGGCGTACACGAACCAATTAAAGTCGAATGCGTTGGTCATTTGATGCGAGAACATTTTGACATCAATCGTTTACTAACTTTAATGGATTTGAGTCCGGCAACTACATTATCGTAATCGTAAATAAGAAGATTGCTAATTCCAAAAATGAATAAACCCAGTTTTTACAACTGGGTTTTTCAATATCTCAAATTATTTCATCTAATATCGAATTGCCGTACATCTAAGGATTTTCCTCGATACTAGAAATTTTCACATAATGCATAAAAAGTCCCAATCCCCAACCTGAAATAGGATAAATCGCCCAAAAATCACGGGGAGTTGTGGTTAAATTCAGTACTACTAAGAATGTATTTACTGCCAGAAACGAAATTAAATTAGCTTTGAATCCTCGACGCATAATTTCACGGCGAGCTTGCTTTTCTTTGCTTGCTTTGCTTTGAATTGAGTACTCTTGTTCTGCTGTCTTCAGCAATTGGGCAGAAATTCCTAACTCTGTCGCCATTTCTGAAAGCTGTTTTGAGGAAAATGATTCCTCCTGCTTGCGTGCCATTGCCAACTGAAGAATTTTTTGGACATCATCGGAACTGTAAGTCATCTTAAATATCTCTATCAAGTTATTCATTGGTTTCTGGGTTCAAGCTTCATGCTGACTTGAAAATCAGTAAGGATTGGTAAGCAGCGAACGAAATTGCATAAAAATCCCTATTCCCTATGGCTTATGCTCATTGCCCACCCGCCGACATCAGGTTAGTGTTGGTTTCCTGCTGCAAATCGTCTCGTCGTCAGCATGACTTCAAAATCCCCAACAACTTTCACAGCCAGCAAAATTCCAGTATCTAACTCTTCGTAAAGGCATTCGTTATGAAACACAGTGGGTTGATTGGTGTAACGAAGCAATCGAGCTATTAAACAAAAAATAATATAAAAATTAAACTAAATAATTGTACGCTCTAACCATTAGTAGGTTCCCGACAACTCTTTCACCTGCTAAAATATCTTGGTCGTTTAATAGCAATTAAATTCGTCTTTGAGTCAGTCAACAGACCTAGTAAATAACATTGATACGTTAGCGCAAGAATTGGCGACTATTCAGCAAATGGGTTCCAAGCGAATCGCCGTGCTGGGTTCTCGTCACGTGCCTATTACTCACCAGAATCTAATTGAAATGATGACCTATGCCCTGGTTTTATCGGGGAATAGAGTTATTACCTCTGGTGCTACAGGTACTAATTCAGCAGCTATTAAGGGCGCAATGCGAGCCGATCCTAACTTTCTCACGGTAATTTTACCCCAAAGCTTAGATCGTCAGCCTTTAGAATCGCGCCAGCAATTAGAACAAGTGATGCATCTGGTAGAAAATTCCAGTAACGATCATTTATCGCTTGCTGAAGCGAGTTACATCTGTAACAAAGAGATTATCTCTCGCTGCCAGCAACTTGTATCCTTCGCCTTTCACGATAGTCGCACTTTGCTACAAACGTGTAAGGATGCAGAAGAACAACGAAAAGTGGTAACTTTGTTCTATTTTGATTAATCGGTTCTGCATTCGAGCTGCTTTCTTATTAGTCATTAGTCACTTTTGTCGGGATACAATCCTTCAGTCGTTTAGAAAATGGTGAATGGATGTAATTAGCACGGTTACTAATGACTAGTGATATAAAGCGTGCAGTTGCCTTAATGTAGCGAGAATCAGGAATTTCTGATTTCAAATAGGTCACTTTTTGAGTAAATTGCACTACGAAGTGTAAGAATAACCCGCGCTCAAATGCTTCGCTTCCTCAACCACACAATTTTATACAAATAGAAAACGAATTTTTCCAATATCTATTTATTTATGTTGATGATTGTTTCACAAATGCCCGTATCAGTTTTATTTTTATACTGTATTGCTGTAGCTTTTCTAGAGATTTACTTACCATTTTTGGTAGTCGCCTATGCTCGTTTGAGTATTGGCTATGATTATTCTGCACCGAGGGCTATGTTCGATAAACTTCCACCTTACGGACAACGTGCTACTTGGGCGCATCAAAACTGTTTTGAAGGCTTTATGATTTTCGCTGTTGCGGCTTTAATGGCTTATGTAACCGGCGTTAATTCTCCTGCTTCTGCATACGCCGCATTAACTTTTATTACAGTTCGTTTACTGTATTCAGTCTTTTATATTTTAGATATAGCCCTAGCGCGATCGCTTATGTATGCTGTTGGTTTAGCTTGTTCTTGTACATTATTGGTACTGAGTATAATTCAAGCAAGTTCAAATTAGATAGTAGATAGCAACTAATGACTATTAAAATGTAAAATTACTAATAAAGAAAACTGACAATTTTTTATGGCTTCTACTTATTCTTTTGACGTTGTTAGCGATTTTGATAGACAAGAATTGGTTAACGCTGTAGATCAAGTGACGCGAGAAATTAAAGGTCGTTACGATTTAAAAGATACTAAAACTACAGTGGAATTAGGGGAAGATAGTATCAAAGTAAATACAGATAGCGAGTTTACTTTAGACACTTTAAATACAATATTGCGAGAAAAAGCTGCGAAGCGTAAACTTTCTCAAAAAATCTTTGAATTTGGCGAACCCGAATCCGCTGGTGGCAGTCGAGTTAATCAAGAAATCAAGTTGAAAAAAGGCATTAGTCAAGAGATTGCCAAGAATATTTCTAAAATGATTCGCGATGAATTCAAGAAAATACAGGCATCTATCCAAGGAGATGCAGTAAGAGTTACTAGTAAAAATAAAGATGATTTGCAAACCGTAATGCAGCGGTTGAAAGAAGAAGATTTACCCTGTGCTTTACAGTTTACAAATTATCGTTAGCTAGTAGTTAGTAGTTTAGTAGGTTGGGTTAGTCGCACGAAAAATAATGGTTTTGAACGAAAAATTATTTAAAGCGACGTAACCCAACATCTTTTATTAACACTCGCATTAGAATATCTGAATTTCTTCAAATCGTTAATGTTGGGTTACGACACGAAAATATACATTATCGTTACATATTTAATTGCCTGCTCCTGTCTAACCCAACCTACCAGTACTAGTAGGTTGGGTTAGTCGCACAAAAAATGATGCTTTTTAACGAAATTGATCTTCATCGACGTAACCCAACATCTTTTATTAACACTCGCATTACAATATCTGAATTTCTTCAAATCGTTAATGTTGGGTTACGACACGAAAATATACATTATCGTTACATATTTAATTGTTTGCTCGTGTCTAATCCAACCTACAAATTAATCTTTTTTAAATTAACCGCGAGAAACCATAGCCTTTTGAAATGCCGGACGTTCGGCAAGTTTCTTCATGTAGCTGGTAACGTTTGGATATTCGCTTAAATCCAGCTTGAGCATCATCGGAATATAGTTGAGCATCGAACCGACTGCGACATCAGCAACAGTAAATTCTTCACCCATTAAAAAAGGTTGTTTTCCTAAAATTTGATTCAAAGGATTCATTAGTTTGGGCATTTCTTTCTCTCGGGTAGCTTCAATAAAAACACCAGGTCCTAAAGTAGCATTTGCAAACAAACTCCACTGAGAATAAATACCACGCTCTTCTGGAGAAAGAGATTTTTTACCGTATTTATCGGCAAGATATAGCAATATTGCGCCGGATTCCCAAAGTATGAAATCACCATCTGTAATTGCTGGAACTTTACCCATCGGGTTTATTGTTAAAAATTCCGGCTTGAGATGTTCTCCTGCTTTCATATCCAGCTTGATGAATTCGTAGGGAATTTCGAGTTCTTCTAAATACCAGTGAACAATTGAAGCGCGGCTGAAGGTTCCACCGTAGAGTTTTATCATGGTTTTTGATGGTTGGAGGGAAGGTTTATTTGTATTTTACCTGGCGGTTGAAACCACGGCTACACAGGCGAAACCCACCTGCGTGGGTTATGGATAGTACGATATTCACAATACATTTAACAATGCCTGTTTAAATGCTTTGGCGCTTTTAAAATGAATTTCTGGTTCTTCTACTAAGGCTAAATCAATTATTTCTGCTAATTTTTGCGGAATATTTGGATCGCGATCGCGAATGGGTATTGGTTTATTTCTTAATACCGCTAAAAATATATCATTACCTGTAAAATCGCGGGGGAAACATCCAGTTAACATATAGTACAAAGAAGCCGCAGCCGCCCAAATGTCAACTTCTGGCTTGGCATATTTGAATTCTAATACCTGCTGTCGTGGTATAAATACGGGAGTTCCAACTCTAGATCCAGTTCTAGTTTGACCGCTTAAACCTGCGAAATCGAAAGCTTTTGATAAACCATAATCGCCAATTTTAGCGGTGATTTTACCATCTTGATAAGTTAGGAAAATATTGCCCGGTTTCAAATCGCGATGAACTAAACCTTTACCTTTACCGAAGTTACCATCGCGCAATTTAACATAAGGAATTTCTACATTATGGGAATATTCCAAACCATCAAGTACTTGGAGAATAATTGCAGTAGCAATATCAATCGGTAATTTTCCTTGTTGCTGTCTCATTAAATCTTCAACAGTGCCACCTTGACAATATTCCATTGTGAAGAAGAAAATTCCCTCAGAATAACCATAGTCAATTAAATTCACTACATGAGGATGTCGCAAAACTTTGATATTTTCTGTTTCTCTTAAAAATAAATTTACCGCATATTCGCTAGCAGCAACTTGAGGTAACATTACCTTGAGAGCGATGAACTTTTGTGAATGATTGTGCTGGGCTAAATAAACTTCACCAAATCCACCTTTACCCAAAATTTGGATGATATCGTATCCTTTAATAGCTAATAAATTACTATTTCCTGCTTTTGCTAATCCTAAAAACTTTTTGATATATTCCAATAAATTTGGTGCTTCTGTTGGATTTTTATCAAAATCAATTGTGGCAGGGAAGAAGTTCTTAATTTTTATCTCTTCAGGTTGACTTTCAATACTGACATTAAATACCGTATTACTCAACTTGATTTCATCATTATCTTTTAAATCAAATTCAGGAAAAATTTCGTTTGCTGCTTCATCTGGAGCTTGATTATCTTGTCTTTGACCAATCTTTTTATTGTTTACATAAGTTCCGTTTCTACTGCCAAAATCTCGGATGCGAATATCGGGAGGATTGATATCTAATAAACAGTGATAGCGAGAAATAGTAGAATGATTTTTATCATCTGGTAGTTTGATATTGCAGTCAGATGCTCTACCGATAATACAGCTAGTGCGGGAATCGAAAATGTACTGTCTTCCGGATAATTTTCCTTCGGTAATGGTGAGGGTTACTTTAGCTGACATAGGATATTTGGATGATGATAAATTCTTAATTTATAGCTACAGAATGTTATTAACAATTTTCGCAGATAACTTCTAATTTTGTTAAAATTTTAAGTGTAGTTAAGAATATATTTATGACAATAACGCTCAACCTAACACCAGATATGGAATTATATTTGATTCAAAAAGCAGAACAAAAAGGTATCTCTGTAGAAGATTATACTTTAGAAATTTTAACAGAGTATATTTCAAACGATGATGAATCAAAAGAATCTATATTAAATAGTCTTCGTACTTCATTCCAAGAAGCAAAAGCAGGTAAAACTAAACCAGTCTCACAGCTATGGGATTGGAACGTGACGGTCGAATCAATTTATAATCGTTAATATTGAAAATTTTTGTAACTGTTACACACTAGGGTGTTGACTTTGATAAGATTTTCGCGCTTAAAGTTCAGATAAGTTTTATGTCGGTAAAAATCGCAACATACTTCCCTCACCCCGCCTCCGGCACCCCTCTCCCAAGCTTGGGAGAGGGGAGGGGGAGAGGGATTTATCTTGAATAAGAACACGTTTTTTGCATGATTTTTTACCCCTTAAAAGGACACAGAATTAACACCCTAGACACTTCACAAAGATTAACTAATAAATAATTCTGGAGAAACGTGAAAAAAATCTCCTAAAGTTTCTGTTTGTGTTTTAGTAATTGCGCGTTTACCTTCGATAATTTCCGAGACAATCTCTTTTGAACCGAAAATTTCTACTAGTTCAGATTGTTTAATTTCTCGTGCTTCCATCAAATGTTGAAGAATAATATGAGGTGAAGATTTACCCATTGGATAATTTTTGTTTTCGTATTCTTCTATCAATCTCACCAAAACTTGTAGCAAAGCGGTTTCTTCTTGGGAACGTTTTTTGCAGCCGATTAATCGTTCCGCATCAGCGAGCATACGTTCATATTCTGCTTCTGATGTAATGACTTGTGGTTGATATTCTGCTAAAAGTTTTCCGTAGGTATTTCTATCAAAAGCTAAAGACATTTTTCTGACCTATTATTTCTGAATATAAAATTTTAATTTTAGAGAAAATCATATTGTAAAAGCGAGTCAACTTTCAAAAGTAAGGATTATTTTTACATCTATAGCAGTTGTTCAAATTCTTCTTCGGTAATACCTAACTGCTTCAAAATTTCATAAAACAACCAACTACCAATTTCAGATTTACCATGAATCGGGATTGTAGTTGCTCGTCCATCGGGATGTTTCCAACGAGCATGACTACCCTTTTGTCGAGCTTTTTCAAACCCAAGTTTTTGGGCTACTTTTTCTAAATCTTTTGCTCTAGCTGGCATTAGCAATTACCAATTCAACATCTTTAGGTAAAAAACGCCCTTCTTCTGCATACTCTTCTTGTATTATTTCAAAAACATTGACGAGTTCAGCACGAGCTTCATCTAAAGTTTGTCCCCAAGCATGACAACCGGAAATTGCTGGAATGTAAGCAACAAAAGTGTCATTGTCATCAGGACGGATAACAATTGTATAGTCTTTCAAAGATTTCATAAAACTGAGGTAATTAAGTTTTATCAATAATGTTTGTATTGTAATACTTAAATTTGTTCGCAGTTGTTAAAATATCCAAAAAAAATCGACCGCCTAACGGCGGGGGTAAGGGTAAAAAAGAAAGGATAGAGGGGAAAAGGGGAAAAGAGAAAAGGGCTATTTAAGTCCTCCCAACCCCGCAGACAACACGAAAACCAACATTGAGGCTGACGTTGCCGCGCGTAAAAGAGTAGTCGCGAGACGCGGAACGGCAGAACTCAGGATCGTCGTTCCAGGAACCGCCCCGCAGACAAACAAAACCAGTTTTTTGAGAAATATTATCATTATCATCAAACCAAGCACTACCATCAGTCGGCGCACCCTGATAATTATCGTGCCAATCATCAAGACACCATTCCCAGACATTGCCGTGCATATCGTACAATCCAAAGGAATTAGCAGGGAAAGGGAAAGTTCCTACATCTGTAGTTTGTTCTCTAAATGCACCTTTAAAACCATTGCCGTAATTGCCTCGGTATAATTTCCATAGGTAATCAACGTCTGTCCCTCTAAAATTAGCTAGATCGGTGGTAATGGTTTCGCCAAAATGGAACGGAGTAGTTGTACCAGCGCGACAAGCGTATTCCCATTCTGCTTCGCTGGGTAATCGATATTGTTTTCCTGTGAGTTTGGATAACTCTTCGCAAAATTCAACTGCATCATACCAAGTAACTCGTTCAACTGGTCGCTTTTTACCTTGGAAATGGGAAGGATTTTTACCTGTAATTACTTGATACTGTTCCTGGGTAACTTGGTATTTACCCATGAAAAATTGTTGAATATTTACTTTGTGTTGGGGATGTTCGTTATCTCTACTTGCCTCTTCATTCCTTGGCGCACCCATCATAAAGCTACCACCAGAAATTGATACCATTTCTAGAGTTATACCATTACCTAAGTCTTCTATAAAGGCTTCAGCTTGCCCAGGATATTTAGTAATTTTGAGATTTTTATCTATTTTGGCGTACTCAAATTTGAATTTCTGAGTCGGAATTGAAAATTTAACCTGAGTTGGCATTACCAACTCTAACCACTCCCGCACCGTCTGAGTTCTTTCATGCGGTTCCAACCCCATCCCTTTGATAATCGCATCATTCACCCTGTCACTAATATTAGGATTTCGCTGCTGTGGTGACGGTAAAGGAATACCAGTTTTACGAAAGTTTGCAGGTAGGGGAGTTTCACCAGTCACAAGAGCATACAAAGTCGCAGCTAAAGCATAAACATCTGTATAAGTACCAAATTTACCCCGTCTTTCATACTGTTCAATCGGTGCATAACCTTCCGTTTTAGAATTAGTCATGCTTCCGGTTTTATTTAAGTCAAATTCCCGCGCTAAACCAAAGTCAATTAATACCGCTTCTTGCTGACTGTGACGCAAAACGATATTATTCGGTTTGACATCCCGATGCAACATTCCTTGCTGATGGATGTATTCTAAAGCTGTTCCAACTTGGTTAATATACCCCAAGGCTTGTGCTTCCGATAATTTACCGCGTTGGTTAATGTATACGGCTAAATCTTCACCTGAAATATATTCCATTACCATTCCCCAAAGTCCGTTTTCGTTAATCACTTCATGAACTTTGACAATGTGGGGATGGCTGCACTGTACTAAACGAAAAGCTTCTTGAACGAACTTTACCTGCTGTTGTTCAAAATCTAATTTACTTTGATGAATCGGATTAAGAGTTTTTATCGCAACAATATTATTTGTGTTTCTATCTATAGCGCTGTAGGTGACACCAAAACCACCACCACCTAATACTTTCTGAATTGTGAATTTACCGTTTTGTAATTGTTGTTTGGGTGTCCAGAGTTGCATTTTCCTATGAGGATGGTTTTACATCTTTTGGTTTCTTTTATATTTATTACAGGAAAATTGCGGATTATTTCGTGAAGAATATGTTTATTTTTGCGGGGAGTTTAATATTTACAGCGGTTTACAAGGAAATTAGCTACAAGACGATATTTTAAAACTCTTGTGGTACGGGTATTCACATTTATCGATTGGTGAGTGACGGTAAAACCAATTTATTGTGTTATTTTCGGAAATTTATCGTAACCGTCACACATTAGAATGTTGACTTTGATAGGATTTTTCCCTTTTTTATTCATACAACTTTTAAGTTGATCACAACCATAATCTTTCTCCCTCACCCCGCCTCCGGCTCCCCTCTCCCAAGCTTGGGAGAGGGGTTGGGGGAGAGGGCAAATTGGAAGACAAGGAATGAGGAATTACCTATTCTCCATCCCCAATTCCCAACTACAAAACCTTATGAGTATGGGAATGCTGTTTCACGTTGTCGTCTTTATTAACTACTCGTTGAGCGTTCAATACTCGCTTTTTCTCAATAGAATATTCAAATTCGCTGTAGGTTTTACCTAAAGCAATCAAAGATTGTGCTTCTTCTTTGCGCTTATAGGTACGTGCTGCTGCAAATGCTCTTTCGCCA
The DNA here is from genome assembly GCF_963920925.1 of Calothrix sp. CCY 0018. Classification (NCBI taxonomy): domain Bacteria; kingdom Bacillati; phylum Cyanobacteriota; class Cyanophyceae; order Nostocales; family Calotrichaceae; genus Calothrix; species Calothrix sp. CCY 0018. The sequence continues at coordinate 230,739 of NZ_CAWUDI010000003.1, forward strand.
AAGTCGCTGACTATTTGGGCGGAATTATCTAATTCTGGTGGTTTGTGGGCTGTTTCTCCATCGAAAACTTTTCCTAATGTGGTGGCGACGGCTGATTTATAGGATGTGGGAAGCCCTTTGAAGAGTGATTCTAAAGATGCGCTAGGAATGGGTTCGATTACATCAACTTGATGCACTTCGCCTTCTTCTTTGATAAAACAGGTTGCTAAACCGATGACTATGTAATCATCTGCGGCTAAATCGGGAGCGTCGGGATAAGAAATCGTATTTACCATTTGATTACCTGAAATCAGTGAGCAGTTAGCAGTTGAAGGCATTTTACCAGTTGCCAAGCTGTTGAAGGTGGCGATCGCTTTAAATTGCAATCATTTGTTATTTTCTGGAATTAACTGCGAAGCTTTGGTATCTATTACTAATTCCTAAGCAGACAGTGTAATTACTCGCTCGGATGCTGGAATTAATGGATGATGAATCCTAACACAGGGGCACACCGAAAGCGGACGTACTAACCAACTCAGGCAAGGATGATATGAAGATTCACTTATTTTCAACATTCGGTGACAAGCAAAATAATATCGGCAAACGCGATGCTGCGAGATTTACTGCTGATGAACACAGCTATGAGGATAGTAGTTGTCAATTATACGCTTATGAAGACAAAGATTTACGCTCCTGTGCTTCAAAATCCGCTAAAACTGGCGATTTTAATTTTGCGATCGCAGCTTTGAATCAGTTGATTGAGCGCAATCCCGATAATGCCATTGATTACAATAACCGGGGTTTGGTTTATTTCCAAAGTGGTGAAGAACAAAAAGCGGTTCGCGATTTTAATAAAGCGATCCAAATAAATCCCCGATTAGCTAGTGCTTATAATAACAGAGCTAATTATTACGCCGGTATTAATGATTTAGAAGCAGCTTTGGCAGATTATGAAAAAGCTTTAGACTTAAATCCTACTCACGTTAGAGCCTGGATTAACCGAGGTATAACTTTGCGCGAACTCGGAGAATATAACGAAGCGATCGATAATTTTGAAACGGCGCTATTTTTCGGAAAATTAGAAAGCTATATTTTGGCTGAAAAAGGCAGAACTTATCATGCATGGGGCGATTGGAATATGGCGATCGCCGACTATAATCGTGCTTTGAAAAAACTATCAACTCACGCAGCTGGAAATCATAACCAAACTCTGCGTCTACGCTTACAAGTGGAAAATTGGTTAAATGAATTACTGCTTCCCATGCATCCTGAATGGAAGATTGGCGAATAAAACAGCAAAAAAATTAATTTATTATTGCAGATTTTTAACTTTGCTAATAGCTAATAGATGATAACTTAAGGGTAAATAATCTTACAGGATTACCAATTATTTATTAACTATTAGCTGTTAGCTTTATATCTTTAAAAGGAACACTTATATACAGGCAAAGAGGAATAGTACTTATTCTACGCAAAAATAATATTTCCTCGAAAAATTAGGGTGTAGACTCTTTAATTTCAGCCGCTGTTGTATTGTTAGTCAATACAATTTGTTTTTGATTACGGGGTATCCGATTTCCATACTGCTGCATAATACTATTAGCTTGACGGGAATCAAAAGTATTATCAAATTCTGCCCTTAGATTATTGACACGTTCTTGAGCGGTTTTAACTTCAGTGCGTACTTCTCGTAACTTTTCTTGTGCCGACCAGTGATGGGGCAAAAGTTGAGTTAAAGCAGATATTGCCGCTGCGGAAATTGCCAAGTTAACCCCTATTTTAACTGTTGTTTCCAGCGCCATTATTTGGTAAGAACGTTGGCGTAAACGACGCTTTGGTCGAGGAACATTCCGTTTAGGCTGCCGTATCGGTTGAGCTTCCTCTCTCGTCGGTTGAATTGCGTTCATAATTGACTCAATCTCCTCAAAAAACGGGTACGAAGGTAAATATCTAAGAACCAGCTATTTACTGTTTTTATTTGCTGCCATCTTACTTCATTTTTCTCAAAGTGCTACACGTAGGGAAAAAGCGAAAAAAATAACCCCAGCAATTCTAAGTGTTTTCTTCTAAGTAACTTACAGTAAATAGCTACAAGTTTCCGGAAGAGATACTTAGGATTGCCAGGATTACAAACTCTACAATTGTTTGAAGAAATAAAAAATTATTTACTTAAGGATCTACTTGTAGAGTTCAGTTGCCAAACGCCAAGCCAAAAGACCTGGAATTAAAGCCACAACTAAAGCGATATAAACTTGAGTGTCTGAAATAGGCATATTAGAAATCTCCTAATCTTACTGAACGACAGAATACTTCATTTTCTACTTTTCACTGTTTTACCCGAATTGGGAAATAAGTTGTTACAAGATGCAACAATTGAAGGGGGAATTTGGGATTGGGGGTAGAAAATTATTAACTTCTAACTCCTAACTTCTAACTTTGTATTGTTAATTGTTAATTGTTAATTGTTAATTGATTAAATGTATTTAGGAATAGATTTCGGGACTTCTGGTGCTAGAGGTGTGGCGATCGCCTCTGCTGGAAATATTGTAGGGGAGGTACGATATCCGTTTGAGATGTCGTTGGATACCAATTTAATCAATTGTTGGCAAACTGCTTTATTTAGCCTTTTAGGGCAACTTAGCAGGGAATTACGGGGAGAAATTACCCGCATTGCTATTAACGGAACTTCCTCAACTGTTTTATTGTGCGATGCTGCGGGGAATCCTGTTGATGCTCCTTTGCTTTACAACGATGCGCGAGGAGCGGGGATGCGCGAACAATTGAAAAATGTTGCTCCACCGAACCATACTGTATTAAGCGCTACCTCAAGCTTGGTAAAACTGTTATGGATGATGCAGTTACCTTCTTTTACAAAAGCTGAGTATTTTTTACATCAAGCAGATTGGTTGGGGTTTCTTTTGCACGGCAAGTTGGGTGTCAGCGACTATCACAATGCTTTGAAATTAGGTTACGACGTGGAAGCATTGCAATATCCAGAATGGATCAACAGATTACAAATATCAATTCAACTACCAAAAGTAGTAATTCCGGGAAATCCCATAGGGGAATTGCGTTCGGATATTGCTGCTAAATATAACTTTCCTAAAAATTGTTTAGTGTGTGCGGGTACTACTGATAGTATTGCTGCATTTATTGCTAGTGGAGCAAATTCTCCCGGTGAAGCGGTGACTTCTTTGGGTTCTACATTAGTTTTAAAGTTGTTAAGTCGCACTCGTGTAGATAATTCTCAATACGGGATTTATAGCCATCGTTTCGGGGATTTGTGGTTAACTGGGGGAGCTTCTAATACGGGAGGTGCTGTATTAAAAGAATATTTTACAAGCGAGGAATTAGAAAATCTTAGTCGTGAAATAGATATAACTAAATCCAGCGAATTGGATTATTATCCTTTATTGGAATCTGGAGAGCGTTTTCCAATTAATGACCCCAATTTACCACCTAAATTAGAACCACGCCCCAATAATTCCGTTGATTTTTTGCATGGTTTGTTGGAAAGTATGGCTCGAATTGAAACGCGGGGATACAGGTTATTGCAAGACTTTGGTGCAGATAAATTGACTCGCGTTTATACTGCTGGCGGTGGTGCGAAAAATAGAGTTTGGAGTGAAATTAGGAAGCAATATTTAGGAGTTCCGGTAGTTTCTTCGGTAAATACTGAAGCTGCTTATGGTAGCGCTTTGTTAGCGATGCGAGGACTTTACAGTTAGCAGTTAACAGTTAAGAGTCAGCAGTTAATAGCAAATGGGTAATGGGAATAAGAGTTAACATTAATCAATAGTATAAATTTAATCACAAAGTTATTTTCATTTTTTAGGATAAGATTCGTATAAACTGTACACTGCTCACTGTTAACTGTTCACTGTTAATATTTTAAAGGTATTTTCAAGAATTTAGATATAGTTTTGGCAATTGCAAAAGATTTTTCAGGTGTTGCGAAATAACCTATATCAAGATATCTCTTTGATTTAAAATGTATTCTTACTCTGTAATTTTGATCGTCATCGCTATTAAAATTAATTCTTTTGATGCTGATAAAGATAACGTTATTTAACGAATGTTTATATCTATAGACATGATTGTTGAATAACTTTCGACGCTCGTGAATAATTTTATTTGCGCTAAGATTGATTTTAAAATAATTTGATTCGTTGGTATTAAAGCGGATTAAAAGTATCCCAGGTATCAATAATATAAAAGTAAATGCTACTAAAATTAACTTGAATTTTAAATCATTTGAGCCAGATATCACCCAGAAAAATCCCGCCATCAAAAATAAATTTATCAGCAGCAAGCGATAAGAGAATTTTCTTTGATTTCTGACTTCTTTTAAATCGCTTAATACGAGTAGACTAACCGTTTTTTTTACAACTTTCATTGACAATTAGCCTGTTTCTGCTCAAAAGTATCTTTTTTGAGTCAACTGTTACCTTTCAAAATAATACCTAAAAATATCAGCTTAATTTGATACTGGCAATACGTAACCTATATTTTTCTGTCTCAGGCTTGTAGTTGCGCTTCAGCGCCTCTTATCCGGAAGCGCTGAAGCGCAACTACGAACCTTTTTAAGTATTTATCCAACACTTCAAAGCCAACAAACCCGCACCATAAACAGCTTCAAACCTCGGAAAAATAACCTTAATCTGGGGATTAATACAACTTACAAACCTCTCCCACATTTTAGATTTACTTTTCCAAACACTTCCCGTAGTTACAACTTCTACAAATTCCCCTTCAACAAAAATCTCATTAATAACTGTCACCGTAGCTTTCACCAACTCATTGACAGCATCATCAATAATGTTATTCGCAACTTCATCACCTAAAAATGCTGCATTATCAACAATTGGAGCTAAAGCAGCTATTTCCTTTACACCCAACCCGCTTCGATAAATAACTTCAATTAATTCTTCTATATTATTTAAATCAAAATAACTTTTAAAATCTTCAATCAAACTTGTATAAACTAACCTTCCATCATGAGCTTTCAAAGCCGCTTGCATTCCTGCAACAGCGATTTTATAAGCTCCACCTTCATCACCTAAAATATATCCACAACCACCGACTCTTTTAGTTTCTCCTTGATAATTTCTACCGAAAACTATCGATCCCGTACCCGCAGCAACTACAATTCCCACATCATTACCAATTCCACCCACTAAAGCAATTAATGCATCGTGAGAAATGATTATATTTTGCGGTTCTATATTGCGAATTATAGGAATATCTTTAACTATATTTTTAACAACTTCTATATCTTTGGAACGCCCTACACCAGCGAGTCCTAAACAAATTGCATCTATGTTAATGTTTTTATATTGAATAAGTGCTGTATTAATTGCAGATTCTATAGAATATTTTGCAGCTTCGATTCCCACGCTTTGATAATTTGAAGAACCAGCTTTACCGCGTCCCAAAATTTCACGTTTATCGTTCATTAAAACGCAAACTGTTTTACTTCCACCACCATCTATTCCTAGAACGTAAGACATTTGATTTTGAATAATTAAGCTATTAAATAAACTTGAAACCTCACCCTCGTTCCCTCTCCTTATTAAGGAGAGGGATGTCCATTAGCGTAGCGTGTCCGTTAGGACATTAGGACAGGGTGAGGTTAAAAACTAAGGTTAAAAACTAATAATTTAATCAGCTTGACTCCTTTCTTCTTTCAAAGGAATAAAAAAGATAGTCGCCATACCGGGAATTGTTAATAAAAATACCACAATAAAAAATACCGGATATCCAACCGATTGTTGAATCGTACCGCTAATTGCACCGGGAAGCATCAAACCTAATGCCATTAATCCTGTAGAGATTGCAAAGTGAGAGGTTTTATATTCTCCTTTACAGATATACATTAAGTACACCGTGAAAGCTGTAAAACCTAAGCCGTAACCAAATTGTTCTAAAGAAACTAAAGGATAAACTAATTCGATTGGTGGTTTATTGTAAGCCATGTAAACATAAAATAAGTCAGGTAAATTTAATGCTAAAGCCATTGGTAGCAAGCATTTTTTCAACCCGTATTTAGCAATTACTAATCCACCTAAAATACCGCCGCTAATTAAAGAAATTACCCCAAAAGTTCCATACACCAAACCATATTCTTCCGTACTCAAACCCAAACCACCAGCAGATGCTTCATCTAATAAAAACAAAGTGGCTATTTTTAGTAGCATTGCCTCACCCAATCTATAGAGCAAGATAAATGCTAAAATTGGGAAAATACCGCGTTGAGCAAAGTACGAGCGAATAACTGTTACAAATGGAATACCACTTCTTGTATCAGATTCTCCTCTATTTGCTGATTCTGGTTGTGGCAAAGTAAAAAGATGAAATACAAAAAGTATTGCAAAAATTACTGATGCTAAACCAAGGGTGATGCTCCAACTTAAAGGAATATTCTGGGTTGATTTTTCTAAACTTCCTGCAAAATATACTAAAAACCCAGTACTAAATATAATTGCGAGTCGATAGCATAGAGTACGAATTCCAACGAAAAAAGCTTGCTTCTCTTCACTTAATGCCAACATATAAAAACCATCTGTGGCAATATCATATGTGGCAGAAATAAAAGCTCCAACTAATAGTATTACTAAGGAGATAGAAAAGAAAGTCGATGTTGGTAGTTGAAAAGATAAAGCTAATGCGCCTAAACACAAGCACATAGCAAATTGCATGGTGAGCAGCCATCTTCTTTTTGTAGAATAAATATCAACAGCCGGTCCCCAAAACATTTTCACAACCCAAGGCAGGTTAATTATACTCGTCCAAAACGTAATTTCAGCGTTATCAATTCCTAGATTCTTATAAAATACTACCGATACCGCATTGATAATCATGTACGGCATCCCTTCAGCAAAATAAAGGCTGGGAACAAAAGCCCAAGGTGTAATAAATTTTTTTCTCGGTTTATCAGTTTGGATTGTCATTCTATTTTGGATTTTAGATTTTAGATTTTAACAACGGATGCGTGTCTTTTAGATTTTGGATTATTTCTGTTTATTTTTTGGTCATAACTTGAATTCACTAATAGTAATTACTATGTGTAAATAGAGCAAAACTTATGTGATTGTAGTCAGACGTAATATTGTTACAGCTTGTGCCATAAATTCAAGTGAAATACGGCAAATGAAATATGGCAAGTCTAATTTATAAAATTCGTCAACTATGATGAAATTCAGATAATCTTTATAATTTATTACATTAGACAGTTAGCAGTTAGCAGTTAACAATTATCTCCCCATCCCCCCATCTCCCCATCTCCCCATCTCCCCATTCAACCACGAATAATAAAAGAGATTTTTAATGATTCTGTTGAGCTTCTGCAAGCTTGTGGCAAAATTTATTAAGTTTATATCCTCCCATAATTAGAGTTTTCCCAGCATGACTAGCAACCTTCCAAGTCTTTACGATCCTTTTTCCACTGAAGCTAAATGGCAGAAGTTTTGGGAAGAGAAGCTTTTGTACAAAGCTAACCCTGATGGTGGTGGCGAACCTTACGCGATTATGATTCCCCCACCCAACGTTACGGGGAAGCTACATATGGGGCACGCTTTTGACAATACTTTGATTGATTGTCTTGTCCGCTATCACCGGATGAAGGGATTTAATGCGTTGTATCTCCCCGGAATGGATCACGCTAGTATTGCGGTACAAACTATTATTGAAAAGCAACTTAAGGAAGAAGGTAAGACTCGCTACGACTTAGGACGCGATAAATTTTTAGAACGTGCTTGGGAGTGGAAAGCGGAGTCTGGAGGTACGATTGTCAATCAATTGCGGCGTTTGGGTGTGTCGGTGGATTGGACGCGAGAACGCTTTACGATGGATAGCGGTTTATCAAAAGCTGTTCTGGAAGCTTTTGTCCGTCTTTATGATGAAGGCAAGATTTATAGGGGAAATTACTTAGTTAACTGGTGTCCGGCTTCTCAATCAGCGGTTTCCGATTTAGAGGTTGACCAGAAGGAAGTTGACGGTAAGCTGTGGCATTTTCGCTATCCTCTCACCGACGGTTCCGGCTATATGGAAGTCGCTACAACCCGCCCGGAAACTATGCTGGGGGATACTGGAGTTGCGGTTAACCCCAAAGACGATCGCTACAATCATTTAATCGGTAAAACACTGACTTTACCAATTATGAATCGTCAAATCCCCATTATTGGCGATGAATTGGTAGACCCTAGTTTCGGTACTGGTTGTGTAAAAGTTACCCCGGCTCACGACCCCAACGACTTTGAAATGGGTAAGCGTCACGATTTGCCGTTTATCAATATTATGAATAAAGACGGCACGATGAATGAAAATGCCGGGGAGTTTCAAGGACAAGATCGTTTTGTTGCTCGGAAGAACGTTATTGCTAGATTGGAAGCTGATGAAGTTTTAGTAAAAATTGAAGATTACAAACATACCGTTCCCTACAGCGAACGCGGTAAAGTTCCTGTAGAGCCGTTGCTTTCAACTCAGTGGTTTGTCAAAATTCGTCCGATGGCTGATAAAGCGTTGGAATTTTTCGAGCAGAAATCTCCAGAATTTTATCCCGAACGTTGGGGAAAGGTTTACAAAGATTGGCTGGTAAAATTGAAAGACTGGTGTATTTCTCGTCAGCTATGGTGGGGACATCAAATTCCGGCTTGGTATGCGGTTAGCGAAACTAATAGTGAAATTACTGATACTACGCCGTTTGTAGTAGCTAAAAGTGAGGAAGAAGCTTGGGAAAAAGCTAAATCTCAGTTTGGCGAAAATGTTCAATTAGAAAGAGATGCAGACGTTCTTGATACTTGGTTTTCTTCTGGATTATGGCCCTTTTCTACTTTAGGATGGCCCGAACAAACTGAAGATTTACAGAAATATTATCCCACCAGCGTTTTGGTAACTGGCTTTGATATCATCTTCTTCTGGGTGGCAAGAATGACCATGATGGCAGGTGAATTTACTGGAGAAATGCCGTTCAAAGACGTTTACATTCACGGCTTGGTATTGGATGAAAACGGCAAAAAAATGTCCAAGTCGAAGGGAAATGGTATCGATCCGTTACTATTAATTGATAAATACGGTACCGATGCTCTACGCTACACCTTGGTTAAAGAAGTTATCGGTGTCGGACAAGATATCCGTTTTGATTACAACCGTAAAACCGATGAATCTCCCTCGGTAGAAGCATCACGCAACTTTGCCAACAAGTTGTGGAATGCAGCCAGATTTGTGATGATGAATTTGGACGAACAAACACCCCAGCAATTGGGAGTACCCGCAGCCACAGAATTAAGCGATAAATGGATATTGTCCCGCTTCCATCAAACTGTTGAAGAAACCAACAGTTACATGGAAAAATATGGCATGGGAGAAGCAGCCAAAGGACTTTACGAATTTATATGGGGTGATTTTTGCGACTGGTATATCGAGTTAGTTAAATCTCGCTTGCAGGAAGATGCAGATCCAGCATCGCGAAAAGTCGCACAGCAAACCTTAGCTTATGTATTAGAAGGGATTTTAAAACTTCTTAGTCCCTTTATGCCTCATATTACCGAAGAAATTTGGCATACTTTAACTCAACAAGCAGAATCCAGTGAAAGTCTATCGCTGCAAAAATATCCAGAAGCAGATGCAAAATTAATTGACTCCGAATTAGAATCGGAATTTGAACTGTTAATCGGCACAATTCGCACAATTCGCAACTTAAGAGCAGAAGCAGACGTTAAACCTTCAGTTAAAGTTACCGTAAATTTACAGAGCGAAAGCCTAAAAGAACGTCAAATTCTTAATACTGGAGAAACATTAATTAAAGATTTGGCGAAAGTTGAGAATTTAACCATAGCTAATAAACAAAAGAGCGATACAGTAACTAAGAAGAAATCTAACCGTGCTTTAAAACTAATTATCTTAGGTTTTCTCACAATCACCTTAGCCAGAGTCGCTTACGCTGTAGCAATTTCAGTAGATAACATTCCTTTCTTTGGAACATTCTTCCAACTTGTAGGTTTCGGTTATTCACTATGGTTTATCAAAATATATCTACTTTCGGGTGAAAAAAGACAAGAATTACGGCAAAGATTCTTCAACTCATCCTCCGAAACAAACCTTCCCCAAGTAGAATCATCGGAAACTGAAGAATTAGGAGAAGTTGCAACGGGTGTTTTCGGTACCGTACAAATACTGCTTCCCCTCGAAGGAGTAATAGATATGGAAGCACTGCGCGGGAAACTAGAGAAAAACCTCAGTAAAATAGAAGCTGAAGTACAATCTTTAACTGGCAGATTAAGTAACTCTAAATTTGTTGATAAAGCACCAGCAGACGTGGTACAAGGAGCCAGAGATTCTTTAGCAGAAGCCGAAAAACAAGCCGAAATTTTGCGCTCGCGCCTTGCACGGATTAAGTAAAGTTAGGAGTTAGGAGTTAGGAGTTATTAATCAAATTTTCGCTCAGGAGCAAGATGTGAACACGACAAAAATTAACTATTAACTCTTAATTCCTAACCACTAACAACTAACTAACCACTAACAACAAACTTTTTTAAATCATGCTTTATTTAGCCAAGGTACATAAAAATGAATTTTTAGTTCAATTAGAATTACGGTTATTAGCGCGTCAAGAAACTGAAACTATGTGGGTGATGATTCCAGAAGATGCTGTGATTCTTTTGGGGAAAGGTAAACATTTTACAGAAAACTTGCTTGTTTTAGTCGAACTTTCAGCTACAGGAGAAATTGAAAGAATCGAAGACGCTACCAGTTGGGTATTAGAGTTAGTGCAAAAATATCTTACTACCGGAATCTCTCCAGACTTTTTACGACAAGAAGCCGAAAGAGCCGAAGATTGGCGACAAAATTTAACTCTACAAAATCAAGATTTAGCGCGTAGAACTTTGGAATTAGAAGCGCGTCGAGAACAAATTCAAGCCTTAGAAGAAGCGCTGCAACGGCATAAAAGTGAAGCTCATCATCCGGATGAGAATGTTGATAGTTGATTTTATGTTTTTGATATATGTTTGGACGGGCAGGGATGCCCATCTCACAAGAGTTTGATGCTTTTTAATATTATTAAAAATGCGATCGCCCTTCTATCCTTACTTTTGATGAGCAACATAAGTTACATGGTGAAGATCAACCCGCAATTCAATTTGTAGATGGGTATAGCGTTTATGCTTCTCATGGTGAAAGATGATCAAAATTTGAATAATTACTTAAACAAACAAACCAGCATCTACATTAAAAAAATCTCCTAAAGCCTTAGCTTGAGATTTGCTGATTTCTCGTTTACTATTCACAACTTCCGAAACAACACCTTTAGAACCAATAACTCCAACCAAATCGGATTGCTTAATATCTTTTTGCTCCATCAAGAAAAGTAGCAGAGAATGAGGTGTAGTTGCTTGATTGGGACTATAATATTCTTGTTCAAATTTTTCAATTAAAGTAACTAGTACCGCTTGGCGGAAGTAAGAAGTAAGAAGTAAGAAGTAAGAAGTTTGATTTTCTAAGCTTTTCAGCCATTTTTAATGGTTGCCTTATTTAAGCCGTGGTGTACTAGTAATTCATAAAGTTCATTTTCTTCGAGAGTACGATTATTGCGATGCATCAACTCTTCGACAATCGCCAAAGCTTTTTCGTTCTCTTCTTCAGTTTTAATCAATTTTGGCTGATATTTTGTTAATAATTCTTTGTATTTTTCGGAATTAAAAGTAAGGGTCATTTTTCCATTCCTCTTTATCATATTCAGCATAAAAAAGACCCCTCTCCAAACCTCTCCCCGAAACGGAGAGAGGCTTTGAAATCCCCCTTCCCTCGTAGGGAAGGGGGTAGGGGGGTTAGGTCAGTGTATAAAATTAAAACCATATAAATGTTTTCCGGAGATGTCTAATGTGATGTTAATTAATTAGCCCGAAAGGTGTCTATATATTTTTTTTTACAATGATGCTTTATTCATCCTAAAACTAATAATATAGTTATGCAGTTTGAGGAATAACCCATGACAAACGAATTTAAAAAACAAGGAAGCTGTCTCTGTGGTGCGGTAAAGGTTTCAGTAAAAACGAAAAGCAATAATGTAGATGCTTGTCACTGCAATATGTGTAGAAAATGGACTGGTGGCCCTTTATTCGCTATTGAATGCGGTGAAGATGTGAATTTTGAAAGTGATGAAAATATATCTGTCTTCAATTCTTCCGAATGGGCTGAACGCGGATTTTGTAGCAAGTGCGGAACTCATCTTTTCTATCGTTTAAAAGAACAAAACCATTATGCACTTCCTGCTGGTTTACTCGATGATGAGGAAAGTTTTACTTTGGAAAAACAGATTTTTATTGATGAGAAGCCATCTTTTTATAGCTTGGCAAATAAAACTAAAAATATGACGGGAGAGGAAGTTTTTGCAGAGTATTCAGCTTTGTTGGAAGGATAACAGAACCTAAGTGTTGGCAAGGGGGCGCATCTCAACACTTCATTAACTATAAAAATTATTGATACTGCTTTAACTCAATTTACTACTGATTGATGATTATTGTTGGAGGTTATTTATGTATAATATATTGCCGAAATCTAATCAGACGGCAAAACAACTACGGAGCGTGGAATTATGTCAGATTCTTTATCAATTGTGATTTCTTTCTTAACGGCTTTACCTATAGGAATTGCAATGGCTCTTTCAGGTAAGAAAAACAGTTATTGGTCAACGGCAGATTTCTTACCACTAGTCTTGTGGATATTGTTAGGGGCGTTGATCGGATTACCTATTCAAGAGTTACTCAAAAATGTATTTGGAGTGGATAACGAAATATTTCTTAGACTGGTTCCGGTTGTTGGATCAATTATCACGGGTTGCGGTATATATTGGTATAGAACTCGCACCGTTAAGTAAAGCAAGTTCGTAGGTTGAATCAAATATCAGGTTTTACAATTAATATGTATTGGGTAATCTCATATAAATATAAAACGTAAATGTTGGGTTACGGCGCATCAAAACTCCTCGTCAACCACAAATTGATTCATACGCCTAACCCAACCTACATAATTATTAAAAAATTCAAACAAAAAAATAACCCACGCAGGTGGGTTTCGCTTGTGTAGCTGCGGTTTCAACCGCCGGTTATTCCTAACTCCTAACTCCTAACTCCTAACTCCTAACTCCTAACTCCCAGCAGGTAACTGCTTCCTAACTTGAGCTTCTTCCGTTACCAACAATTCTCTCAAAACCCTCGCTGCTGCTTTCTGCGCGAGTTGAGAAGCAATTTTTTGTCCTAAAGTTTGTACGTTGGGATTAACTACAAGTTTACTAACTTGTTCAATGGTTTTTGATGCATCAAAGTTACCGCCTTGTTGCAGAATTTTGATGATATTTCTAATATGCTCTAATGTTTCTTTTTCTTCACTGGATGCACCAGGAACTTCAGTAATTGCAGTAACACCAACTCTTTCTCTTAATAAGTGAGTAAAGTTGTGCATTACGTTTCTACCGAATGCATCTACTCCTTTAAATAACTCATCGACTAATTTGGTACGAATAAATGCACCACGCTCTGATGCTAAGAATTCTAATCCTTGATTCAATGCATCGCTAGAATCATAATCATATGAATTACGAGCATTTTTCAACAAGTTTTCTAAACGATTCCAGCGAAAACGACCATCTTTAAATAATAAATCTTTTAAGGATGCTCTTAATTCTGGTGATGGATCGGTTAATAATCTTTTAGAAACATAGGGATATGCTTCGCTAAGTACTTTAAAGTTGGGGTCAATATATATTGCCACACCTTCTAATGTTACCAAAGAACGAATAATCAAAGCGTAATAAGGTGGTACGCGGAAGGGATATTCGTACATTAATTCCGATAAATCATCGGTGATGGTTTTAATATTTAAATCGGCAACGGAAGCACCTTCAGCATCAGCGAATACTCTAGAGAATGCGGGAATAATTGGAGTTAGATCGACATCTGGCGTGAGAAAATCTAATTTAACGTAATCGTAAGCTAAAGCATCGAAATCGCGGTTAACTACGTGAACGATCGCCTCAATTAAACCGTAACGTTGCGGTGGTTGAATTTCGCTCATCATCCCGAAGTCAAGATAAGCTAACTTTCCGTCGTAGGTAGCTAATAAGTTACCGGGGTGCGGATCTGCGTGGAAAAATCCATGTTCTAATAATTGACGTAAAGAACATTGAACTCCTACTTCTACTAAATAACGAGCATCTATACCTAATGCGGCAATTTCGTTTACTTGAGTTAATTTAAGTCCGTTAATCCATTCCATCGTCAATACGCGACGATTGGTGTATTCCCAGTATATTTTGGGAACGTATACGTCTTTTAAATGACCGTAAAGCTCGAAGAAACGCTCGGCATTTTCGCCTTCGTTGATGTAATCCATCTCCTCAAAGATACGCTCGCCTAATTCATCGAGAATACCTACTAAGTCGCTGCGTACTTGCTTGACGGCTTTTTGTCCCCAAGCTGCCAATCGACGCAAGATATATAGATCGATGGTTATACGTTCGCGTAAGTCGGGGCGTTGAACTTTAACCGCGACTTCTTCACCAGTACTTTTTAATCTGCCTCGATAAACTTGTCCTAAAGAAGCTGCGGCGATTGGGTCTGGTGTTAGGTCGCTATAAATTTCTTCCGGACGCGCACCAAGTTCTTCTTCAATAAACTGATAAGCAAGCTCGTTGGGAAAAGGTGGTAACTTATCTTGTAGCTGAGTAAATTCTTCTAGATACACCGGAGGAACTAAATCCGGTCTTGTGGACAATGCCTGTCCGATTTTAATATAAGCTGGCCCCAACCTTGTCAGCATTTCTCGCAATTGAACGGCGCGACGACGGTCAGTTTTTACCTTTTTACCAAGTTTTCTATCAAACCACACGCCCAAAGCAAAGCTAATAGCAGGAGCTAAAACCGTGAATATCCGCCCCCAAACCTGCAAAGGTCTTCTTTTATAATGCGCTGCGATTCCCAAAGCATCGTAACGCAATCCTAAATGTTCGCTTGTTGTCTCTTCTAACAAACTACTCTTTCGACGTTCTATGGTCGTCGGAAATTCAACAGTATTCGTATCTACTTTATTTTCTGCAAGCACTAAATTTGTCTCTTGTGGTGTGGCTGGAGGAACTATCTTGATATTCATGAAATATATCGCACCGCAGTACAAACGTTAAGTATTGTAACAATTGCTTTCATAAGTGTAACCCATAAGGTCTGCATATTAGAGGTCTGGATGTCAAAGGTATTAAGTGAGGAGGCCCGGAGTTAGGAATTAGTACCACCGTAGCTATTACCTCATTGCTCTGACCTCTGATATTTTAAGAGTAATTACCCTTGACTTGTGGCATACAAAGATTTACAACCTTTAACCTTTAACCTTTGACCTCTAATATGCAGACCTTTGACATGCAGACCTCTAACCTTCTAAACTAAGTTTGGTACACTTGTTCGTGAGTTATTTTTTTTAATCTTAATATTAGTAACTATTTGAGGTTGTTTGCGTTCAATTTCTAGTATCTCAAACTGTAGAACTATTCGCGTCTGCCTTAACGGAGAATTTGGCTGAATGTTGCTCTCCCTTTATATAGAGAACTTTGCTTTAATTGACAAATTAGATTTAGAATTTGGTGCTGGGTTAAATGTACTTACTGGTGAAACCGGCGCTGGTAAATCGATTATTCTTGATGCGATCGATGCTGTTTTGGGTGGAAAAGTCTCCAGTCGGGTAATTCGTACTGGCAGTAATCGAGCCGCGATCGAAGGTACTTTTAGTTCTAATTCGGCTTTGGCTGCTTGGTTAACCGAACAGGAAATTGATTTACTCGATGAAAATTCAGTAGTTATAAGTCGTGAAGTTACCGCAAGTACCAGTAGTGTCCGCAGTCGATCGCGGGTAAATGGTGTGTTGGTAAATCGCCAGTTTATGAACAGTCTGCGGGAACGTCTGGTGGAAATTACCGCTCAAGGACAAAACGCACTGGTAGGGCAATCTACCCAGGTTCGTAACTGGTTGGATTCTTATGGTGGTGATGGGATAACGAAGCAGCGTTCTCTGGTGGGTGCTGCTTTCAGTCGTTATCACGAAGCGCATTTATTATTAGAACGTCGCCGCACTTCGGAACGGGAAAGGTTACAAAAGCTCGATTTATTGACTTATCAAGCTAAAGAATTGGGAGAGGCAAATCTTGACGAACCCAACGAATTAGACAAGCTTTTGCAAGAGCAAGAACGTCTTAATCATGTTGTTGAATTGCAACAGATGAGTTACAAAGTATACGAAGATTTGTATCAAAGCGATGGTGGAGGTTCCACAGCTACGGACTTGCTGGGAAACAGCGAAGGTACCTTAATGAATATGGTAGAGTTCGACACTGAGGAATTGCAACCGCTTTTGGAATTAATTCGGGATGCTCAGTCGGCAGTGACGGAAGTAGCCAGACAAATTAATGCTTATGGAGACGCTTTAGAAGCAGATCCCCAAAGGTTGGATGAAGTAGAAGAAAGAATTCGGGAATTAAAGCAAATTTGCCGCAAGTATGGACCTTCGCTTGCTGAGGTTATAGAGCATTACAATAGCATTCAAGAGCAGTTAAACGAACTTAACGACGGTGAGAAAACCATTGAAAGTTTAGAGAAACAAGAACAAGAATGCTTGGATAAACTAACTTCAGAATGCAGCAAACTAACTAAATTTCGTAGCGCTACAGCAGCTTTATTAGAAGCAGAAATTATTAGTCAACTTAAACCCCTGGCAATGGATAAAGTGCAATTTAAAGTTGAGTTAGCACCCATTGCTCCAACTGCCAACGGCAGCGATAAAGTTAGCTTTTTGTTTAGCCCGAATCCTGGTGAACCTTTGCAACCGCTCTCAGAAACTGCCTCTGGTGGTGAAATGAGCCGCTTTTTACTCGCATTGAAAGCTACTTTCTCAGCTTCAGATAGCCCTGGAACAATGGTATTTGACGAAATTGATGTTGGTGTTTCCGGTAGGGTAGCGCAAACTATCGCCGAAAAACTGCATCAATTAAGTTTGCAGCTTCAGGTGTTGTGCGTTACTCACCAACCATTAGTAGCGGCAATGGCTGACAGGCATTTTCACGTTAATAAACAGGTTATTAATCAGTTAAAAGGCGAAAAAGAAAATAACGGACATGGGGAAGAGCGTACAGTAGTTAGAATTACAGCTTTAGATAACTTGACTAAGCGACGGGATGAATTAGCGCAGTTAGCTGGTGGAAAATCTGCGATCGATGCTGTAGCTTTTGCCGATTCTTTGTTAGCGCAAGCAGCGACTCATCGAGAAGGGAAGGAGAAAGGGAAAGGGAGGAAGAAGAAAACGTAATTACCAAGCCCTCACCCATAAATATATTTTCCTATTCTCCTTCCCTAGTAGGGAAGGGGTTAGGGGTTAGGTTGCCGAGATGATATAGATAGACAAATATACAGTTTATGCCTTACAAAGATTTCGATATTTCAAAAGTAAAAGAACAATTTGAATTAACATTAGTGGAAGATGAATGTTTTCTTCCAGAAGTTGAGCCTGTTTCACCAAGTTCTTATATTGCGGAATATTTAAAAGACAGTATTCCTTTAGCAATTGCAATGGGTTCTGGGAAAGCTCGTTCCGAACTAATTATTAGTCCGATTATATTTGAACTGAAAAAGTTTTTGAAGAAAGAAATCAGCTTTTTTTCTGGTGAAGAATTCAACGTTGATCCAAATTTAGGATTAACAGGCTGTTGTGATTTTATTGTTAGTCTTTCTCCCGAACAATTATTTATTGAAGCGCCAGCATTAGTAGTTATAGAAGCAAAGAAAGAGAATTTTAAAGATGCTTTAGGACAGTGTATTGCCCAAATGGTTGCCGCGCGAAAATTTAATTCGACCAATGATGAATCGATATCGGTTATCTATGGAAGTGTTACTAATGGAAATTTATGGAGTTTTTTGAAATTAGAAGAAGATATTGTAACGGTTGATTTTACTGAATATTCAATTTTGCCAGTAGAAAGGTTGTTAGGTATTTTAGTCTGGATGATGCGGGATGGCTTAAACTAATTTTTAACTCACTAAAATATCACCCTACAAAAAACTCTCTTAAACTTCTTCCTCAGCGCTCTTTGCGCCCTCTGCGGTTCATTATAAAATCTTAATTATCACTAAATTCTCCTAAAAATGACAACAATCACAAAACCAATTGAAACTAATAAATTACCAGCAGGTGGTACAAATCCAAATCAATTTGACGTACTCGAAGCTTGGTATCCAATTCATTATATTGACGACTTAAATAAATCCAAACTCACCCGTTTTACTATCCTTAATAAAGACGTTGTAATTTGGTGGGATAAACAAGCTTCTTCATGGCGAGTTTTTGAAGATAAATGTCCCCATCGTCTCGTACCTTTATCCGAAGGAAGAATTGCTGAAGATGGACTTTTAGAATGTCCCTATCATGGTTGGGCTTTTGCGGGTGATGGTGAATGTAAACGCATTCCGCAACAACCCGAAGGTAGAAAAGCTGAAACTTCTCAAAGAGCTTGTGCTAAATCTCTACCAACATCTGTTAAACAAGGATTATTATTTGTCTTCCCCGGAAAGCCAGAAAATTCAGAAAATATTGAAGTTCCAATTATTGAAGCAATCGAAGAAACACCAGATGAATGGGTTGTTTTAAATACTTTTCGGGATTTACCTTACGACGCTTTAACATTATTAGAAAACGTTATTGATTCGAGTCATATTCCCTTCACCCATCACGCTACTGTTGGGAATAGAGATAGCGTTTCACCCGTGGAATTAGAATTAGTTGAATCGGGTAAAAATGGTTTTACCGGAATTTGGCAAGATGGGCCAAGAAAAGGTACTTTAGGAAAACAAGATACGAGTTTTATCGCACCGGGATTGGTATGTCATGATTTAACATCCAAGAAATTTGGTAGAACTTTGACGGTGGTTTATGCGACTCCCATCCGTAAAGGTGAATGTCGTTTATTTGCGCGTTTCCCCTTCAAATTCTCCGCAAAACTACCCGCTTTCTTTATTAAGTTAACTCCACGGTGGTATTCTCACATCAGTAATAATCGCATTTTAGAAGACGATCAAATTTTTCTCCACTATCAAGAGCGTTTCTTAGAAGAATCTGGGGGAAGTGACAATTTTAATAAAGCATTTTATTTACCCACCAAAGCAGATACCTATGTATCAGAGTTGCGAAACTGGGTAAATAAATATAATGCAAATCCATTTCCAGGAGAAACTTTACCACCAAGGTTATCGACGGAAGAACTTTTAGATAGATATCATTCCCATACCAAACATTGTGGAAGCTGTAGTAAAGCACTCGCGAGAATTCAGAAATTGAGAATGGCGATCGCACTTCTGACAGCAGTAACTTGGGCAATGATACCCCTAACATCTTTATTACAAACTAAATCGGTAATTTTACCATTATCCTTTTCTGCGATATTTCTTTTATTTGCAGGTGCATGGCTTGGTTTGGGCAGATTAGAAAAGCGGATGTATCAAGGAGATGAAGTACCTCCGCGCAATTTACCGAAAAAATAGGTATTAATTATCTATCTGTACTTTCTGAGAGTGTTTAAATATCATTTTTTTTATTTATACGTAATAAAATTTACCTTATACTTACGGGCATTCCTCTCTTTAACAAGGCTACGGTGTATACACATATCGTAAGATCCCCCTAAATCCCCCTTAAGAAGGGGGACTTTAACTCCAATTCCCCCCTTCTTAAGGCAGGGCTGTTTCATTCTAAAAAGGAAAATAATAATAGGATATTATGAGC